>JBIPPG010000137.1:0-6671 GCA_044368545.1 Chitinophagales bacterium
AAAATATCCTAATGTAATTTTGGAATCGGCGCATAATGAGGCAGGTATTGAAAATTTGAAACTAAGCCTTTCCAAAACTCATTATAAAAATTTATATATAATTTACGGAACTGTAAAAGATAAGGATGTACAAAAAATAGTATCGATACTTCCAAAAAATGTATCACATTATATTCTTACACAAACCAATATACCAAGAGCCATGCCTGTAGAAGAGCTCAATGCACTTTTTGCTCACTTTGGCATCACAAATACGACTTCCATATCAAATTCATCACAAGCCTTTTCAAAAGCGCTTGAAATGGCCGAAAAGGATGATTTAATCCTCGTAACAGGGAGTATTTTTTTAGTAGGAGAAATCCTCAGTCAACTTTAAAAACATTTTTTATTTACGGCATAAAAAAAGCCCCCGAAAATTCGAGGGCTTAGTTATTATTTAAGTTAAATTTGGATTAGAAATTGTATCTCAACCCAAATTGTCCTTGCCAACGAGATGATTGTACTCCATTGTCATCAACAGTATATAAATTTCCAGTTGGTTTATTAAACTTATACTCTGTCTTACCTGTCCCACTTGAAGGGTTACTCGCGCTAAGAACAGATACTTGATCAAAATTTGTTTGATAACGAATACCCCAGTCATTATTTAAGAGATTTGTAAAGTTAAATATATCAAATGTAACTTCAAATGAATTTTTTCTTTTCCCTTTGCTATCATACTTTACAAAAAATTCTTGAGCAAATCTTACATCAATTGTAAATTGAAAAGGAAGTCTATCTCCATTTCTATCAACATATTGACCTCTTTTTGAATTTAAATATTCATTTGAAGCAATATAATCATTTAGATCAATCCATTGTTGAGCAGCAGTATATGTAGCGCCACTAGCTAATCTATAATCAACTAAATTAATATCAGATTGACTAACAGGAACATACATCAAATCGGTTCCTTGAGATGCAAAATCTCCAGAAATTGGATCTCCGGTATAAACATAAGAAAATCTTCTTCCACTTTGACCATTAAAGAAAAAAGACACCGTAGAAGCTAAGAAATTATTCCATTCTTTTCTATATGAAACACTTCCAAAAAATCTGTGTCCCATATCAAAATCAGAATAGCTTTCTTCTAATCTATTGTGATTAGACTTAGTCTCCATATTCGCCCAATTAGAAAAATTTACAGAACTAGTTGCTTCATTTAATACTTTAGAAACACCAAAAGTATATCCACCATTAAATGATAATCCATTCGTTACATTTCTACTAAATGAAGCAGAAGTGTTCCATGAATAACCAACTCCTGTATTTTTAATTACCATTACACTTGAAACTCTATTAGGATATAAATCAGAATGCAAATCTCTTACATCTGCAGAGCCATTTGTTTGCTTACCATTCAATTTAACACCATAATTATCAACCATATAATTGTTCAATATTTTAGAAAATGTAGCCTCTAAAGTTGCATACATTTTCCAAGGTAATTTTTTATCTACAGCTAAGCTAGTTTTCCATACTTGTGGCAATTTAAAATCTTTTTCAATTACATCAAATCCTAAAGGTCTATTATTGGTTGTAGGAATAGTGGCTTCTGGATTAGAATTAAATGCAACATTTGAAAGTCTTGAAGAACCTCTTGTTAATCCATCACTTTGGTACAAACCTCCGATCCATACAAAAGGAATTCTTGATGTAAATACTCCGGTTCCCCCTCTTACTATTAAAGAAGCATCACCAAAAACATCATAATTAAAACCTAGTCTAGGAGAAAAATGAATTGAAGTACTTGGCATTTGACCACTTGTAGCGCCAGCTAGATCATATCCTGCTTTTTCAACCATTGGAATAATTGAATCATTAAACCATTTATTTGTTTTTGTAGATGTTAAATAAAATGGAATATCTGCTCTTAACCCTAGTGTTAATTTTAGTTTATCAGTTATTTGCATTTCATCTTGTAAATAGAAGCCAAGTTGCATTGCATTAAAATCTGCTGCGGATAAAGTGTTATCATTTATACCATTTCTATCAACTAATGAAAAATCTTGCTCCAATCTTGTATTTGACGCAGTATTATTTATAAATGCATTAAGATTAGATGTTGGATTTGTACTTCTATAACTAAATCTTCCATTAGCATTATTAATAAATGAATTATAAATATTATAAAATTCGTTATGTGTTCCTAATGTAAAATTATGTTTACCTTTATTAAAAGTAACGTTATTGGTAAGTGTATAAATATTCTGTTTTAATAAATTTACTGAAGATGATCTTTCTGATCCAAATCTAACCGTTGAATTATTTTGATCAAAAATCTCAACACTTGGGAACATACTACCTACAATCCCTCTGTCATCAATTACTTTTGTGTAACCAAATATAAAATTATTGCTAATCTTATCCGAAATCTGTGAATTATGTTCAATTGCTAAATTATGAGTTTGATTAGGTCTACTTATTAAATTATTTGAAAAATTAATTAAAGTAGCATTTGATCTTGTTCTATCTGGATTTAAAGAATTAGAAGAGTTATAACTATATCTTATAGACAATTTGCTCTTATCAGAAATATTATAGTCTAATTTAGTTATCACTTTCCAATTCTCAACATTTGAGTTGCTTAACATATAGGATCCTGGTTCATATCCATAAGATCTAGCTTTATTCGCAATTTGTTCAATTTGATTCTGAGTAAATGCACCACGATAAGTAGAAAAATCAAAAGGAAGTTGATACTCCTCTTTTACATATTCAACATTAGTAAATAAAAACAATTTATCCTTAATCAAAGGTAACCCAATTCTTGCACCGATGGTATTAGAGTAAGAATTTTCAAGTTTTTTTCTTAAATTTGAATTCGATTGAGATGGTGTAGTACCAGCCATATCTTGGTTTCTATATAACATATATACCGATCCTTCTATGTTATTATTACCACTTTTAGTAACAGCATTTATCGTTCCACCTGCAAAACCACCTTGACGAACATCATAAGGAGCAGATTGCACAGTAAATGACTCAATTGCATCAATTGAAAAGGGAGAAGTTCCAGAGGAAGCGCCATTAGTCCCTGCATCAGTTAATCCAAAAACATCATTATTTACAGCGCCATCAATATATATAGCATTATATCTATTATTTGCACCATTAATTGATATCCCCTCATTTGCATTATTCAAATTTGCTTCTGGGGTTAATCTGGTAAAGTCATTAAAACTCCTACTCAATGTTGGCATAGACATAATCTGTTCGTTAGATATTGACGTTTCAGATCCCGTCTTGCCTCTAGCCGCTTGACTTTTTGCAGAAACAACAACTTCGGAAATAGCATTTTGTTTTTCATTTAATTTAAAATTGATACCGTTTGATCCCAATTTCAAAAATACATTTTGCTTTTCATCTTCACCACTTCCAATAATAGAAGCTTTTATAGTATAGGGGCCTCCAACTCTCAAACCATTGATGTTGTATGTTCCATCGCTCGATGTTCTTCCTCCATACTTAGAATTCGATGGGATGTGTATAGCAACTACAACAGCTCCTATAGCACCTTTTCCATCACTTCCAAGTACTTTACCAGAAATACTCGAGGATGTGACTCCTTGTGAATTTGCCATAAATGGCACTAGCATTATTAGTGCTAGAATTTTTGTAAATAAATGTTTCATAAAATTTCGAATTTGTTAATTTTTTGCAAATTTATACATTTTTTAAAAAGTAGTCACATTAAAATAACATTAATTTTTCTAATATTTTCCACAATTTGTGAATTACAAGTCATTGATTCAGTAATTATAATAGATTCAAGAATTTTCTTTTTAAAAATATTTTTACAAAAACGAATCCTATCAAAAATCAAAAATGTTTTATATTTGTCCATTGAAATTAAAATAATAAAATGAGTAATATCTTAATCACAGGGGGTGCCGGATTCATTGGATCCCACGTTGTCAGACGTTTTGTAAATAATTATCCTAATTATAATATATATAATCTAGACAAACTTACATACGCAGGTAATCTTGAAAATCTAAAAGATATTGAAAATGCAAAAAACTACACTTTTTTGCGTGCAGATATTCAAGATTTTGCAAATTTAGAAAAGATTTTTGCGGAACATAAAATAGACCATGTCATTCATTTAGCGGCCGAAAGTCACGTGGATAGAAGTATTTCAAATCCGCTTGAATTTGTGCTAACCAATGTAGTAGGTACGGTTAATCTTCTCAATGCTGCCAAAAATGCGTGGAAAGACAATCTTGATTCACATCGTTTTTATCATGTATCTACCGATGAAGTATATGGTGCATTGGGCGAAACGGGATTTTTCACTGAGGAGACGAGCTACGATCCTCATAGTCCATATTCGGCGTCAAAAGCGAGTAGCGACCATTTTGTAAGAGCCTATCACGATACATTTGGTATGCAAATAGTGGTTTCTAATTGTTCAAATAATTATGGATCACATCATTTTCCCGAAAAATTAATTCCACTTTGTATTCATAATATCAAGAATAACAAACCATTGCCTATATATGGTGATGGAAAATATACAAGAGATTGGCTTTTTGTAGAAGACCATGCAAGAGCGATAGACGATGTATTCCATAAAGGAGTGAACGGACAAACCTATAATATTGGTGGCTTCAACGAATGGCAAAATATTGACTTGGTAAAATTGCTTTGTAAGATTATGGATGAAAAATTAGGTAGAGATGCAGGCACTTCGGAGCAGCTTATTACCTTTGTAAAAGACCGCCCAGGACACGATTTGCGATATGCGATAGATGCTACAAAAATTGAGCGTGAATTGGGATGGAGACCATCGGTAACTTTTGAGCAAGGGCTTGAAAAAACAGTGGTTTGGTATCTTGAAAATGAAGAATGGCTCAATAATGTAACCAGCGGAAACTATCTAGAATATTACAACAAGCAATACAACTAAAATGCTCAAAGACAAAAAGGTACTCGTAACAGGAGGCGCAGGATTTATTGGTTCAAATATTTGCAAATATCTACTTGAACAAGGCGCTTATGTTAGGGTTTTGGACAATTTGATCACAGGACGAAAATCAAATATTGAGCCTTTTTTATCACATCCTCATTTTGAATTTTTGGAGGGTGATATTTTTGATTTGGAAATATGTAAAAAAGCGTGTCAAGGCATTGACTATATTACCCACCAAGCGGCTTTGGGTTCGGTGCCTCGCTCCATAGCATTTCCCGAAAAAACAAATGAATCGAATGTTACAGGGTTTTTAAATATGTTGATAGCTGCAAAAGAAAACAATGTAAAGCGTTTTGTATATGCTAGCTCCAGCTCTGTGTATGGCGATGAACCTACTTTGCCCAAGAGAGAAGAGAAAATAGGCAATCCACTTTCTCCTTATGCGGTAAGCAAGTATACTAATGAGCTCTATGCTCAAGTTTTTTTCAAAACGTATGGATTGGAAACAATAGGGCTTAGATATTTCAATGTATTTGGTCCCAATCAAGATCCCGAAGGACAATATGCTGCGGTTATCCCTTTATTTATAAATAATATACTACAAAATAAGCCTATTTATATCAATGGCGACGGAAGCAATACAAGAGATTTTACTTTTGTAAACAATGCTGTTCAAGCAAATATTTTGGCATTGACCACAGAGAATGAATCGGCAAAAGGCGAAATATTCAATGTAGCCGTGGGTGAAAATTTTTCGTTAAATGATTTAACAGAAGCGATTCAAAGTATTCTTAATACAAAAGCGGAGGTGATTCATAGAGAAGAACGCGCAGGTGATATAAAAAATTCGTTGGCGGATATTTCTAAAATAACCACTTTGTTAAAATACAAACCTTCTCATACTTTTATAGAAGGATTGAAAGAAACGGTTGCGTATTTTAAGAATTTGTAAAAATTACTTCAAAAAGTACATTACCCCAATATTTACAGAAAATTGATTTAACAAAATATCATAATTCCCCGTTTTATTAACTTTCATATTATTAATAGAACCTCTTAAATCGATAGAACATTCTAATCTTGACCATTTATGGCTATAGCCCATTCCTATAATAGTAGATAATGTCAAAGGATTCATATTGTCTTTTTTAATATCTAAATAAGCACTATTTTGATTATTAGACACATTGCCATCTAGAAAATATCCCAAACTAGGACCCGCTAGAATGTTGAAAAAATTATGGTCGTTATCATCGCCCATTCTTAGCTTTCCCAATAAATTTAATCCTATAAAATTCGTTGTATTCTTTAATATTACATTGTTTTTTGATTCTTCAAAACCTTTTGAAATATATTGAATTTCACTGACTCCAGATATCATTTTTGTAAATCTGTATTCAAAAAATACTGCGGGATTGATAAAAGAAATGGTATTTGAAACTTCGGTGGGAGGCGTATAATTATAATGCAGGAAATTATAACCTATTCCTTGTCTAATCCCAACGCCATATTTTGAATAAGCGGACGAAGTGCTATCGCTAGCCATTAAATTGAAAGTGATAAAAAGTAGTGATGTAAATAAAATCGTTTTCATTTTCTGTAATTTTAGAAACCAAAAATAATGATTAATTTTAATCTTACCTTTATATTTTTTGATTACAGATAAATATATTGACAATCAAAATTTTACAAAATCTCAATTTCCGTTCGTCTATTC
>JBIPPG010000138.1:0-6662 GCA_044368545.1 Chitinophagales bacterium
CTACAATTCCTACTATAACACTATCTCCTCTATAAGGCTGCAACAATGGAGAATTTCCAAAATAAGCCGAATCTATATTGCTATGAATACGAACAGAATCGGACAATGCAAAAATCTTTTTGCCTCCATCCTCGATTTGATATACCCATTTTTGATTTCTTAATTTTTTAATTTCAGCATTTGATGTCCAAACTGAAAAATAATTCCCTATCTTTGAAGTAATTTTAAAATGGTTGGGTTGAGTTTCTGAATATTTAAGAAATGAATCTGAGTGCGCATGAAGGAAGATTGGATACTGATGTTCATATAATTTTTTATTCAAATCAAATACAAAAGACTGACTTAAAACGAGTTTTGAAACAACCAATAAAAAAATAAGAATATAAATTTTCAATACAAAATTATTTAAATTTAACTAAACAAAAATAATGCAAAAAATTGAAATATTAGAAATAAAACACAATTCCGCTGAATATTGGAAATTGGTAAGAATTCGAGAAATCGTTTTGAGGCTTCCACTATTCATGAGATTTTCGATAGAATCGTTACATTCCGAAACCGATGAAAAAATTTTTGGGATAAAAGTAGACTCTAAATGGATAGGCTCTTGTCAATACCAATTATTTCCAGAGATAAAAACAGCAAAAATGCGTCAAGTAGCTATTTTGAAGTCATTTAAAGGAAACGGTTTGGGGAAAATATTGATTTCCGAATCCGAAAAATTTATTAAAAAACTTGGAATAAAAAAAGTAACCTGTCACGCCAGAGATACAGCGATTCCTTTTTATGAATCGCTAGATTACCAATGTGTTTCTGCCTTATTTGAAGAAGTAGGCATTCCTCATAAAAAAATGGAAAAAATATTATAATTCAATTACAATATTTCAGAATTAGTTTTACTTTTATATACAAACACCAAAAAAGAAATTAATCCTAAAATAAAAAAAGGCAACGATACCAGCTTATCTCCCCATTTGAAAAATTCTATAAGCATCCAAGTACTATTCGCTACTATCCAAAACAATACCGCTAAATTGACCCAAAACTCAATATGCTCTTTGGATTTGTATAAAATGTATAGTGCCATCAATAAAGTGGGGATAATCATTATAGCTCCAAACACTCGAAATTCCATCATCCAAGAGATATCTTTGAACAACCACAATAAGATGTGATAATTTTCCATCAATCTGAGTTGCTTAGACATATTTAAAGCTTTTGTTCTTTTAGTATTAATGCCTCGCCATAAAAAAGTTGCGTAGATTTGACAAAATTTTCAGTTAAATCCGAAACCAAAAATTCATTTTTTAGTTCTTTTTTACAATCAGAAATTAAATTTTCTTTTTCCAAAATCCATTTCAATTTTTCGGCAACGACTTTTGCGGAATTCAATAAATGCACTTTGTGAGCAAAAAACGCATCAATTTCATTTGCAATTAAAGGATAATGGGTGCAAGCAAGAACTAACGCATCAATATTATCCAACATCGTATGACTCAAATATTCATGAAGAATGGCATGACTAATTTCATTATTGATAAAACTTTCTTCAATCATAGATGCTAATAGCGGAGTAGCCATTGCGGCAAAATCTTGTTCGGGCTTTCTACGTTGAAGTTTACTTTGATATACATTAGAATCTATCGTACCACGAGTGGCTATTATACCTACTTTTTTGTAATCCGAAGCTACAATATGCTCCACCATTGGGTCAATGACATTGATAATAGGAATTTGACCAAGATAGGCTTCTTTCAACTCATCATAAGCTGCGGCTGAAGCTGTATTGCATGCAATTACTATGGTTTTGCAATTTTTGTGTTCAATTAAGAATTTTGTAATTTTTTTGGAGAAGGTCTTGATTAAATCTTGTGATTTTTCGCCATAAGGCATGTGTTCTGTATCGCCATAGTAGACAATATGTTCGTTTGGCAATAAATGAGAAATGGCATTGGCAACCGTAAGGCCACCAATACCACTATCAAATATTCCAATAGATTGATTTTTTTGAATCAAACTAAATTATTTTTTTGGAGCTGCTGGAGCTGGAGTAGCTACAGGCGCTGTCAATGAAATACCCATTTTTGTTTTTGTAGCAGCAGTAATATCATCTGAAATTGGATATACAATCAATCCACCACCTGATACATCAAATACATGAGAATAACCTTTTTCTTTAGCTACTATTTCTATGTTTTTCTTTGCTTTTTCAATAATAGGCACAGATAAATCTTGCTCCATTTTTTGAACTTCTTTTTGAGCAGCTTGTTCAAAGCTTTCGATTCTTTTTTGCAAATCTTGCAATTCTTTTACCTTAGCTTCTTGGATAGCGGTCATTGCTTTCATATCAATATTTTTCAAAGCTTCAGCTTTTGTTTGATAATCTTTGTACATGGTTTCCAATTGTTTTGACAATTCATTTTGTTTGTCTTGAATCTTTCCTTGCAATGCTTTTGTTTCAGGCATTGAGAATACCAATTCATTAGAGTTTACAGTAGCCATTTTTTGAGCGAACACACTAGTCAAACTAAAAGTAGCTAATAAAATTAAGATGTTTTTTTTCATTTTTATTAATTTTTGATGTTTATTTTAATTTAAAAAAATTGAAGTGCAATAATAATACTTTTTTCTTAATATCCCATAGCTTTTAAAACTTGGTCGCTAATATTTAACTTAGAATTATTATAAACAATTGAATTTCCGTTATTTTTATCTATTACTAAATCAAATCCTTTTGACTCCGCTATTTTTTTCACTTCATCAAACATTTGATTGATGATAGGCTGTATCAATTCTTGACGTTTTTTGAATACATCCCCATTAGGTCCAAAACGTTGTTTTTGCATATCGGCAACTTCTTTTTCTTTCTTTTCTACCTCTGAAATTTTTTCTTGCTTCATTTGCTCGGTATACAAGGCTTGTTCCGATTGAAATTTTTTATATAAAACATCCAATTCTTTCATCTTTCCTTCGATTTCTTTTTGCCAATCTTGACTTTGTTTTTCTAATTTTTCTTTGGCTATTTTATAAGAACCTACTTTATCCAAAATATATTCACTTTCGATAAAAGCTATCTTTTGCGCATAAGTATTTAATGTAAAACCTACTGCCAATACTAATAATACTATTTTTTTCATGTGTTTCTATTATTTTTGATTTTTAGATATAATTACGAAACAAAAAGTTTAATTTATGTTATCATTTGAAAGCAAAAATATACTTTTTTTGCTAAATTACAACTATGTTTAGGATAAATTATAAACTTTTAAGGATTGTTAAGAGTTTTATTAGAATTACGTGATGCCTAAATCCTAACTTGCTAATGCAAACGTATTGTTTTTCTCAAACAATTCATTTGCTAGATTTTCATCAATGGTAATAGTTTTTGATTTACTATCCGCACTTTCATACATTAGTTCAGTCATAATTACTTCGCATATAGAACGCAATCCTCTAGCACCTAATTGATATTCCATAGCTTTGTCTATAATAAAATCAATAGCATTCTCTTTAAAAACTAATTTCTTTCCCTCAAATTCAAACAACTTGATATATTGTTTTACAAGACTATTTTTGGGTTCGGAAAGGATTTTTTTCAAAGCCTCTTTATCCAAAGGTAATAATGAAACTACTACGGGCAATCTACCTAACAATTCTGGAATTATTCCAAATTTCTTTATATCAAGCGCATTCACTTGTTTCAGCAATTCATTTTCAATCACCTCTTTTTTGGTATTCATACTTTTTTTGAAGCCCAATGTATTTTTATTCAAACGTCCGCCTACAATCTCTTCTATGCCTTCAAATGCACCTCCACAAATAAACAAAATATCTTTGGTATTGACTTTTAGCATAGGTTGTTCGGGGTGTTTTCTACCTCCTTGAGGTGGCACCAATACTTCGCTGCCCTCCAAAAGCTTTAGAAGCCCTTGCTGAACACCTTCGCCCGATACATCTCTTGAAATTGAAACATTTTCGCCTTTTCTTGCTATTTTATCTATTTCATCTACAAATACGATTCCTTTTTCAGCCTTAGCAATATCATAATCGCAGTTTTGAAGCAGTCTAGTAATAATACTCTCAATATCTTCGCCTACATATCCACTTTGTGTAAATGTAGTAGCATCGGCAATTGCAAAAGGAACATTGAGCAATTTGGCTACGGTTTTGGCCAAAAGTGTTTTGCCCGTACCCGTATTCCCTACCATCAAAATATTGGATTTTTCAATTTCTACTTCATCCTCATCGATTAGCTGTCCTATTCGTTTGTAATGATTATAAATAGCTACACTCAATACTTTTTTGGCATAATCCTGTCCAATGATATATTTATCCAAATAAGAAACGATTTGTTTTGGAGACTTATCAAACGAAAATTTGAGATCTTTTGGTTGAGTTTTTTTAGACTTTTGCTGCCCTAAGGCTTCATCGATAATATCTTTGGCAAAAGTGGCGCATACATCACATATTTGAGCTTCCAATCCATTGAGAAGCATCGCTACATCGTTGGCTTTTTTTCCACAAAAATAACATTTGTCTTTTAGCTTCATAGCCATAATTTAATTCAATTATTTTCTTTGCAATACTTCGTCAATCATTCCGTATTCTTTGGCTTCAGCTGCACGCATCCAAAAATCACGGTCGCTATCTGCTCCAATTTTTTCTACGGATTGTCCCGAATGATTCGCTAAAATTTCGTACAATTCGGTTTTGAGTTTATTAATTTCAATAACGGTATTTTCAATATCGCTAGCCATTCCGCCAGCACCACCAAGAGGCTGATGAATCATCACTCTAGCATGTGGCAATGCGGTACGTTTTCCTTTTTTGCCTGCACACAACAAAACGGCTGCCATAGAAGCCGCCAATCCTGTACAGATTGTAGCTACATCGGGATTGATATACTGCATAGTATCGTAGATTCCCAATCCTGCATACACCGAACCACCTGGAGAATTGATATAAATTTGAATATCGCTTTTGGCATCGGTACTTTCCATAAAAAGCAACTGCGCTTGAATAATATTAGCTACATCATCATAAATAGGAACGCCTAAGAAGATAATTCTATCCATCATCAATCTACTGAAAACATCCATTGCTACGGCATTCATTCTTCGCTCTTCAATGATATTAGGTGTAATATAATCATTGATAACTGGAGAGGTAGCCTGCCAAATAAAATCGTTTACGAATTTATCATTAATTTTGCTATGTTTGGTAGCATATTTTACAAATTCTTGACCTAAATGTTCCATATTCAATGTAGATTTATGATTTAATACTAGATTTAATGAAAATTATTTTTCGTTTCTTTTGGCACTTTCAGCTACAAACTCTTCTTCTGTCATTAAAACAGTTTCTGTTTTGACACCTTCAGCCATTTTGCTCAACAATTTCTCGTCCAAAATAGTTTCATACACTTTTTGAACTTGTTTTTGATCTTTCATCGATTCTTTTACAAACCCTTCAATTTGAGCAGGATCTGGTGTATAGCCAGACTGCGCAAAATAACTGTAATAGCGATTTGCAAATTCGTTTTTAATTTCTTCAAATTCTACTTTAATCTCATTTTGAGTTGCAAATTGATTGGAAACAACATCCCATTTCACTTGTTTCTCAATATTAGACATTTCTTTTTCTACCGCTTCTGGCGTCAAATTATTGTCTTTTTCGCTTACCAACCATTTTTTCATAAACTCCATTGGTAAATCCATTTTGTAGTCTTCAATAATGAATTTATAAATATCGGTATATAAATAATTTTTTGAAATATTTACATATTGCGCTTTGATTTCATCGCCTAAGAACAATTTCAATTCTTCTAAAGTTGTTTTATTTTCATCTCTTGTGATCAATTTAATTTGATCTGCAGTTAATTCTTTTGGGACAACCGTTGTTTTTACATTAGTAATTTCAAATGTTAAACTTTCATTTTCCAACGCTTCATCCAAAATATCTTCTGCTTTTAGGTTAAAAATAAATTTTTTAACATCTAATTTTTCATTATTAAATAAATCAAATGCTTTACCTTCTACTTTATCACCTACTTTTTTGCCTACAAACGCAGCATTTCCAGCTTCGGTCAAGTCATTTGTGCTACAAAAAGAATCTGAAGAAAATTCTTTGCCATCGGTCAATTTGAAATACAAGGTATCATTAGCTTTGATAGGCTCTGTAGTATCTTCAAGCTTTTGGAAATACTTTGTTACATTTTCCATTTCTTTTTCTACTATACTCGCATCAAAATTTAGTTCATATTTTTTGAAAACATGATTTCCAAAATCCAATGAAATTTCGGGTTGATATCCAATTTCAAACTCGAAAGTATAATCTTTATTTTCTTGCCATTTCAAATCAATTTGCTCCTGACTTTCAGAAGGAATTGGTCTTCCAAGCATTTTAATATTATTTTCTTTGATAAATTTATCTAAACTTTGATCAATCAACGCATTAATTTCCTCAGCCAAAATTCCATCACCATACATTTTTTTAACCATTCCTGCTGGCACCATTCCTTTTCTAAAACCTTTTACATCTACCGTTTTAGAATATTTTTTAACTTTATTTTCAAAACCGGGTAAATAATCATCTTTTTGAATATGAACTTTAACGATATCGTTCAAGAGTGCTTTTGATTCTTTAGTAATTTGCATATTGTT
>JBIPPG010000139.1:0-6660 GCA_044368545.1 Chitinophagales bacterium
GCTAGAAATAGCTCGTGCAAAAGGAGTTTTTATGTTTGATACGGAAGGTAAACAATATATAGATTTAATTTCGGGAATATCGGTAAGCAATGTGGGACATTGTCACCCAAAAGTAGTGGAAGCCATTCAAAAACAAAGCGAAACCTTTATGCATTTAATGGTTTATGGAGAATATATTTACAGTCCGCAAGTACTCTTAGCACAAGAATTGCTGACTATTTTACCTACAACTTTAGACAATTTTTATTTCACCAATTCGGGAACAGAAGCTGTAGAAGGCGCGCTCAAATTAGCAAAACGAAGTACTGGACGATATGAAATTATTTCATTTCACAACGCTTACCACGGTTCCACCGCAGGAGCGATGAGTATCATGGGTAGCGAAACCTATAAAATGAATTATCGCCCACTCATTCCAGGTCATAGCCTTATTCATTATAATACCGAATCTGAATTAGAAAAAATCACAACTCAAACCGCCGCAGTTGTTGTAGAAATGGTTCAGGCAGAAGCGGGAATTATTCCCGGAAATATTGATTTTATTCAAAAATTAAAACTGAAATGTGAAGAGGTAGGCGTATTGCTTATTGTAGATGAAATACAAACGGGGTGCGGACGTACGGGACGTTTTTTTGCCTTTGAACATTATGGTATTGTACCCGATATTTTGTTGATAGGCAAAGGATTTGGAGGTGGTATGCCCATTGCCGCATTTATAGCCAATAAAGACTTGATGGCACAATTATCGCACAACCCTATTTTGGGACATATCTCTACTTTTGGAGGCAATGCCGTATGCTGTGCGGCCGCTTTAGCTACAATTAAAGTCATTAAAGACGAAATTTCTATGACCGATGTAGAAGCCAAAGGCGCTTATTTACAAGAAAAATTGGAACAGAAAGGATACAAAAAAATCAGAAGAAAAGGATTGATGATGAGTATCGATTTTGAAAGCCAAGAAAAAAATTTTGAAGCGGTAGCCGCATTTATCAAAAAAGGCATTATTACCGATTGGTTTTTGTTCAATACCCATTGTATGCGAATTTGTCCACCTCTGAATATCAGCTACGAAGAGTTGGATTGGGCACTTGAAAAATTTTAAACATTATGGCAAAAGTAAAAAAAGCATTTTTTTGTAAAAGTTGTGGCAATGAATCGCCAAAATGGCTGGGAAAATGCCCTGGATGTGGGGAATGGAATACGTATATTGAAGAATTATTAACATCGGATGTACCTTCAAAAAACACATCGCCCATTATCAACGAAAAACGCCGTAATACGCCACAATTGCTTTCGGAAATTTCTACAATCAATATGCCACGATATACCACAGATGATGCTGAATTTAATCGTGTGATGGGTGGCGGTATAGTACCAGGCTCTATCACTCTGATTGGTGGTGAGCCGGGAATTGGGAAATCTACGTTACTTTTGCAGATAGCTTTAGCTCTCAAAACCACCAAAATTTTATATGTATCGGGCGAAGAAAGTGCCGAACAAATAAAAATGCGCGCCGAGAGAATTGACAAAGACAATACCAATTGTTTTGTGTATTCTGAAACCAATACGCAAGCTATTTTTGAACAAGTAAAAGCACTAAAACCTCAGTTAATTATTATCGATTCGATACAAACAGTGTATTCCAATCTTATCTTATCCAGTGCAGGAAGTGTATCACAAGTGCGAGAATGTGCGGGTGAATTTCAGCGTTTGGCAAAAGAAACCAATATCCCCGTGGTATTGATAGGTCACATCAATAAAGACGGTGAATTGGCGGGTCCTAAGATCTTAGAACATATCGTAGATGTGGTGCTACAATTTGAGGGTGATAGAAATTATACTTATCGACTTTTGCGAACGATAAAAAATCGTTTTGGCTCCGCTATGGAACTAGGCGTTTACGAAATGAAAGGCTATGGACTCAAACCTGTACTCAATCCTTCGGAAATTTTGATGAGCCAGCGCGATGAAGCCTTGAGTGGCATAACGATTGCGGCTACTATAGAAGGACTTCGTCCTTTGATGATAGAGACACAAGCCCTCGTAGCTAGTGCGGTGTATGGAAATCCTCAGCGAAGTGCAACAGGTTTTGATATACGAAGGCTTAATATGCTTTTGGCTGTTTTGGAAAAAAGAGCGGGTTTTGCATTGGCGAGCAAAGATGTATTTCTCAACATTGCTGGAGGTATCAAAATTAGCGATCCTGCCATAGATTTATCGGTTATTACATCCGTAATGAGTAGCTATGAAGATACCGAGGTGAGCTCTAAGATTGCCTTTTGTGCCGAAGTTGGGCTCAGCGGCGAAATAAGAGCTATCAATCGAATAGAACAACGAATTTCCGAAGCGGATAAATTAGGTTTTGAGAAAATTTTTATTTCCAAATACAATCAAAAAATAGACGCACGAAATTACCAAATAGAAATTGTAGAAGTAGGAAAGGTTTTAGAGGTTTTTAATCGATTGTTTTAACAATTTCTACAACATCCCTTCTTTTAAATATCCTTGTGCTATCAAATCCATTGGGTGATTTAACATTTTTCCATATCCTTCTTTAATATGATAAATCTGGGTTGAGAGCGTTAAAACGTTTCGATAATTATGCCTTTATCCGTTGAAGCTTCTTGAATCAGGCTGATAATGCGTTCCACCATTATGGGCGACACCCCACTAAAGGGTTCATCTAATAGGCAAAACTTGGAATTCATAGACAAAATGAGCTTGATGTGTACATATTTACTTTCACCTCCCGATAATGTTGATATTTTTGAGTCTATAATTTTTTCAATAAAATCATCTTGAAGAAAGCACGCTATTTGATTTTTTTCTAGAAATAAATCTATAGCTTTTCGGACAGACAAATGTTTTGGAATAAAGTCATCTTGGGTTAAAAAAGCAATTCCATTTGGCTCTAAATAAGGAATTTTAAGGTATTTTCCATTTATTCGTACCACCTTGAATTGAGGAATCAATGTTCCAAAAATAATTTTCATTAATGAGGACTTGCCACTACCATTTCGTCCAAAAACGCCAACGATCTCACCCGTTTGGCATTTGAGGTAAATATCGCTTAGTATTTTTCGTTCCCCAATACTAAAATTAACACTATCAACTTCTAATATATGTGTCATAATAATAAACTAAAGACAATTGAAATAAGAGAATTTATTATAAAACAAAAAGTAAAAAGTTGCCATTTGGAAATTTGATTATTAAAATAAAAAAAGTATTCATTCTTTCCCGAAAATTCTTTATGAATCCAAACAGCTATAATAGAAACAAACGGCAGAATAAAAACAAGGTAGCTTTGACAAAAAAACAAACAAAACACAAAAATTGAACAAGTAATAATAAAATGACTTTTGTAAAATTCCCAGTATAGTTTTAGTTTATTTTTCATTTGATGTTTATTAATCAATTTTTAATACCGTTCATACAATCAATATAGTCCAATCTTCGCTACTCTTGATTGTACTTTTTACTTGTTATGACGGCATTTACCACTCTAAATTTACAAAATAGTTTGAACTATTTTATAAGTAAGATTGGTATAACGATATTTTTCTTCATTTATTACAATTTTCAATTAATATATAAATTAATTCAACTCCAAATTATTCATAAAAAAAGCCCGAAACATCTGCTTCGGGCTTTTAAAATATTGTGAAAATAAACTAATATTAGTTCACTTTTTTGCTTACAAATACTTCGTTAAATTTACGGAATCCTGTTCCTGCAGGTATTGGTTGCCCTACAATTACGTTTTCTTTCAATCCTTCTAAGTAATCTACTCTTGCAGCGATAGATGCTGTAGAAAGTACTTTTGTAGTTTCTTGGAATGATGCCGCAGAAATCCAACTTTCTCTTCCAAAAGATGTTTTGGTAATACCTTCCAATAATGGAATAGCGGTAGCTGGAATAGCGTCACGCACTTCAATCAATTTCTTATCATTACGTTTCAATTGAGAATTTTCTTCTCTTACTTGACGTATAGTAAGGATTTGACCTTTATGAATCGTATCACTTTCGCCATTATCTATTACTACTTTTTTATCAAAGATATAATCATTTTCAGCGATAAAATCAAATTTATTAGCCGTTTCACCTTCCAAGAATCTAGTATCTCCTTGATCTTCAATCAATACTTTACTCATCATTTGACGAACAATTACTTCAATATGTTTATCATTGATTTTTACGGATTGTCTTTGGTATACTTCTTGAACTTCATTTACCAAGTATGACTGAACCGCATAAACTCCTTTGATTTTCAAGATATCATCTGGAGAAATACTTCCGTCAGACAATGGCGTACCACTTCTTACATAATCTTGGTCTTGAACCAATATTTGACTAGAAATAGGCACTAGATATTTTCTAGGCTCGCCCGAAACAGGAGTAATAATTACCTCTCTATTTCCTCTTTTTACACCACCAAAAGATACAACACCATCTACCTCAGCTACTTTAGCTGGATTCAAAGGATTTCTAGCTTCAAACAATTCCGTTACTCTAGGCAAACCACCTGTGATATCACCTGATTTTCCTAAGATTCTTGGTATTTTTGCTAAAATAGTACCTGCTTTTACTTTTTGCTTGTCGTCTACACTTAAGTTAGCGCCCACAGGCATATTGTATGTTTTTGATTCATCTTTTGATACAATCAATACCGCTGGTACCAATGTTTTATTTCTACTTTCAATAATGAATTTCTCAGTATTACCTGTTTGTTCTACTATTTCTTCTTTGAAAGTTACATTGTTAACAATATTATCAAACTGAACTGTTCCATCAGCTTCGGCGATAATCAAGTTGTTGAATGGATCCCAATCACAAATTACTTCGTCTTTTGTAATTTTTTGACCATCTTCAACCATCAAATGAGCTCCATAAGGTATGTATGCACTTTGAAGAATTTTATCTTCAGCCGCATTCATAATTCTAAGCTCTCCTGTACGTCCAATTACTACTTTTTTGTTAGTACCATTATCGTCTACATCTATCGTACGAACGCTATCTAAACGAACAATACCATCAAGTTTTACTTTAATTTCACTAATCGTAGAAGACAATGACGCGATACCTCCAGAGTGGAATGTACGAAGTGTCAACTGTGTTCCCGGCTCCCCGATAGACTGTGCCGCAATAACTCCTACAGCATCTCCAATCTCACTGGTACGGTTTGTAGCTAGGTTTCTACCATAACATTTTACACATACTCCTTTTGTAGACTCACAAGTAAGAACCGAACGAATTTCGATAGATTCTACACCTGATTTTTCTATATTTCTAGCCGATTCAGCATTGATTTCTTCACCAGCATTGATAAGCAATGCATCGGTTTCTGGATGATAAACATCATGCAATGAAGTTCTTCCTACAATTCTCTCAGACAATGGTTCTACAATGGTTCCTTCTTTTATCAAGGCTGTAGTTTCAATACCTCTCAACGTATTACAATCTTCTTCGTAAATTACAATACTTTGTGCTACGTCCACCAATCTTCTTGTCAAATAACCCGCATCGGCTGTTTTCAAGGCAGTATCCGCAAGACCTTTACGCGCACCGTGCGTAGAAATAAAGTACTCCCAAGCAGAAAGTCCATCTTTCAAACTAGATAAGATAGGGTTTTCTACTACATCCTGCTCACTACCATTACCCGACTTTTTAGGTTTATTCATCAATCCTCTAACTCCTCCAAGCTGCTTGATTTGCGCTCTAGAACCCCTTGCACCCGAATCCAACATCATATAAATTGAGTTAAATCCTTGTTTGTCTTTTTTCAAACGGTTCATCAAGTCTATCGTGATGTTTTTATCCATTTTCTCCCAAGCATCTACAACTTGATTGTAACGCTCACGCTCTGTAATGTGTCCTTCGTTGTGCAAATCATTAATTTGAGCTACTTGTTCTTTAGCCATTTTGATTTGTTTCACTTTTACTTCAGGATTCAATACATCTTCTAGATTAAATGACAATCCACCTTTGAAGGCCATATCAAATCCTAAGTTTTTGATATCATCCAAGAATCGTGCAGTACGCTTAACACTAGTTTTCTCAATAATGTTTGAAATAATATCTTTCAATGCTTTTTTAGATAGCAATTGATTGATAAATCCTACTTCTTCTGGTACATATTGATTTACAATAACTCTACCTACCGAAGTTTCAATCATTTTGAATTTCATCTCACCTTCCTCAATCACATTTACTCTGCAATTGATTTTTGCGTGAAGTTCTACAGCACCCTCATTATGCGCAATGATAACTTCTTCAATAGAGTAGAAGCTCATTCCTTCTCCTTTTACTTTCACCTCTTCTGTAGACAATTTGATATTGGTCATATAATATAGACCCAAAACCATGTCCTGAGAAGGTAGTGTAATTGGAGAACCATTTTGTGGGTTCAAGATATTATGTGAAGCAAGCATTAATAACTGAGCTTCCAAAATTGCTTCATTCGTCAAAGGTACGTGTACCGCCATTTGGTCACCGTCAAAATCCGCGTTGAACGAAGTAGTAACCAATGGATGCAAACGAATCGCTTTTCCTTCTACCAATTTAGGCATAAATGCTTGGATTGATAAACGGTGAAGTGTAGGTGCTCTATTCAATAATACTGGATGTCCTTTCAAAATATTTTCAAGAATATCCCAGATT
>JBIPPG010000140.1:0-6654 GCA_044368545.1 Chitinophagales bacterium
CTTATTCTAATCTTTTCATGTGACTTATTTTCACAATCAAACCCTTTGCTCTCTACAAAAAAGGACACTCTGGCAAAGAAAGAAGTAGTTGTGGATTCGTTTCAATTAAAAGATGCGAGTGGCGATATCAAATCGAAGATAGATTATAAGGCTGAGGATAGTATCGTATTTGACAATACTACAAAGAAAATGTTTTTGTACAATCAATCCAAAATTGACTACAACGGCATGAATGTAGATGCTTATTTTATTGAATATGATTGGAATACAGGAATCATGACTGCCAATCAAAAGAAAGATGCCGATTCGGTAATAGGAGTCCCTTATCTCAAACAAGATGGAAAAGAGTATATTACCGATAAAATCACCTATAATTTCAAATCCCAAAAAGGAAAAGTTTATAATATCGTAACTCAAGAAGGCGAAGGAATTCTTCATGGCGAAGAAGTGAAGAAAGATAGCAATAAAAACTGGTATGTGAGCCGAGCTAAATATACCACGTGCGACCTAGAGCATCCACATTTTCATTTCAATGCAAGAAAATTGAAATTGATTCCCGAAAAAGCTATGATTACAGGGCCTACAAATATTGTAATCAATGATATTCCTACGCCGTTATACCTTCCTTTTGGACTTTTTCCTCTCAAAAAAGGGCGACGAAGTGGTTTGCTTTTGCCTACGGAATATGGATTTGCCCCAGTGTTCAATTTACAAGGCTTAGGGTATTATTTTGGGATAAATGATCACATGGATTTGGCGGTTCGTTCACAACTTTTTTTTAATGGAAGTTTTGGCGTTCAGGCAGATTTTAGGTATTTGAAAAAATACAATTATACTGGTTCGTTTACCTTGGGCGTAAACCGAATTTTTCAAGGCGATAACGACAATCCTGCGGTAGCTGCCAATACCGCCACAAATTATAATCTAAGCTGGACACATAGCCAAGATTTTAAAGCGCATCCTACATTTACTTTCAATACAACGCTTCGCTATCAAACACAGGGTTTTTATCAAAATCCTATCAACGTAACAGCAAGAAGAATTGATGCTCAAATCAATTCGAGTTTAAGCCTCACCAAGCGTTTTAGAGGTATTCCTATGGAACTGAGAAGTAGTGTCAATTATACCCAAAATTTGGCAAATAAATCGGTAAATGGACAGTTTCCAAATCTACAGTTGAATTATAATGGAAATCCATTTAAAACAGCTTCGGGCAAAGGTTATTTGAATCAGCTCAATTTTTCTTATACCTCAGAATTCAATTCTCAATTCAATAGTTATGACAGCCTATTGCTTACAAAAAAGTTTTTTCAGGATTTGAGATTTGGTATTTTACACTCTGTTAATTTCAATTTTGGTGCTATTAAATTGTTGAAATACTTCAATTTGTCGCCAAGTTTTAGATATCAAAATAGAAATTATTTCAATAGAACGAATTATGAATATTCTTCTAAATTAGATACCATTCGAGAAAATGGATTGTATTCGATACAAGATTTTAGTGGTGGACTCAATTTGAGTACGGTAATTGTGGGGATTAAACAATTTAGGGGCAAAGGATTTCAAGGTATTAGGCATCAGATGACCCCAAATGTTGGGTTTTCGTTTAGTCCCGATTTTACAAAGGATTTTTGGGGATATTATAGAACAGTAGATACAGGGGCGGCTTCGTTTAGATTTTCGCCATATTCCAGCAATATGTATGGCGTACCAGGCAATAGCTCTACAGCATTATTGAGTTTTGGATTGTCCAATTCTTTGGAGGCCAAATTTTTTAATAAAAAAGACTCTGTCAATCCTTCCAAAAAAATTATGTTGATAGATAATTTAAGCCTTTCGGGTTCATACAATCTCAATGTAGATAGTTTCAAAATGTCCAATTGGGGTATGTCTATGAGTAGTAATATTGGGAAATTTGCCAATTTTAGAATGGATTTTGTTTATGATCCTTATGTATATGAAAATGGTGTGAGAGTGGATAAATTATTGATTTCAAATAAAGGTGGTCTGGTGCGTTTGCAGACGTTTAATGCGGCTTTAAACTTCAATTTGTCTTCCGCCAATTTAGCATCTAATGTACTCAAAAGCAATAAAGGAAGCGAAGCCGAACGAAATTATATTTATAGAAATTATCATTATTTCTATGATTTTAACAATCCTTGGAATGCAAGTTTTGCCGTCAATTTTACTTCAAATAATGATTTTAGACTCGACACTACTGTTTATTCAGCCAATTTGAGTTTGAATAATTTCGATTTTAACTTAACCAAAAACTGGAAAATTGCCATTCGTTCGGGGTATGATTTTAATTCACAACAGATTTTAATGACTACTATTTCGGCAGTCAGAAATATGCATTGCTGGGAATTTAGGTTCAATTATACGCCTATTTCCAATTTTGGACAGGCTTATTCTATTGAAATTAGACCCAAGTCTGCATTGTTGCAAGATATGAAATTGATGCGAAATAAACCTGCGCTTGAAAATTATTTTTAATAAAATAAATGAGATAAATGCCCCAATCCTTTGACACAAATATCACCATAGGCCTTCGTAGAAATATGCTTGAAGATATCGAAAAACTTTTTGTAGAAAAAGGATATATCGACTATAGCCAAGTATTGGAAGCTATGGACGAAGTGCCACGCCATATTTTTTTGGGAAAAGGATTTGAACAATTGTCGTACAAAAATCAAAATGTGGATATAGAAGCGGAACAGACCATTTCCAAACCTACAACGGTAGCGATACAAACTTTTTTGCTCAATTTGCAGAAAAATGAATCGGTGCTAGAAATAGGAACGGGAAGTGGCTATCAGGCAGCCGTATTGAGTCATTTGGCTGGAAAAGTGTTCACGATAGAAAGACACGAAATTCTATTCCAGCGAGCTACAAAAAAAATGAAAGAATTGGGACGAAACAATGTATATACTTTTTTTGATGATGGGTTCAAAGGAGTACCTCGTCATGCACCGTATGACAAGATTCTCATTACATGTGCCGCGCCCGAAATTCCTCAAAATTTGGTAGCGCAACTCAAAGTAGGCGGACAGTTTGTATTGCCCGTAGAAGATGGCGAAGGCCAGCAAGATATGCTCCGATTGACCAAAAATGAAGATGGTTCTTTGTCGGAGGAAAAATTTGGAAAATTTGAGTTTGTACCTATGTTGGAAGGCGTATCTAAATAAAAAAAACGGATGAAATTACTTTGCATTACCGATTTTGATACTATTGAAAAGCAATGGGAAAAAGGAGTTTCTGAAAATCAATATCGCTGTCATAGTGTAGAAATCACTTTTTTTAATCTGAATCATATTGCTTGGGAATTGATAGAAAAGCAACTCAAAGAAGAGCGCTATCATCTTTGTATAAGCTTAATGCAATGCGAAATAAAAGATAAAAATTTGAAGGAAAGCATATTGCTGAATGCGGTCAATAATTACCTCGCTTCGGAAATGAAAAATGAATTACCTGATGATGCTATATGGACTCAACCTTTTATTGTCAATAAAACGACCTCGTATTTCAATGTGTTTTTAGAAATTCATAAATGTATTTCTTTTACCACACTCTCACAAGATTGTGAAGAGGAATTACATACCAAAAATCTATCTAATCTATTGATAACTAGTCCTGTAAATTATAAGTTAGCACATCTTTTCGCCTCAAATCGATGCAATTATTATTTGCTCAATTATACTTCAAATGTAGAACATTGGAATGCCGTTGCAGCTCAATTCCACGATATAGTTGAGAAATTAGACTAATCACCCCGAATTAGGAAATTTTATGTAAATTTGCAAGTGAAATTTCAGAAAATGGGTCAGTTTAATATTTGGAAATTTAGTACATTTGTATTGCTAATATTGGTATTAGGATTGGGAGTTTATATGTTTTTTTTCAAAAAAGCACCCTTTAGCCAGAATGGAATGATTGTTTTGGATGATTATAATGCGGGAAAAAAGGATTTGAATAAATTTCAAAATCCAGCATTTGCGCCTGATAACAATGATTTTTTTTATAACAAGCCTACGCAGATAAAATTTGATGAAGAACTCTATGATTTTGATACAATTGTAGAAGGAACCGTCCTCAAAAAAGAAATTGAATATACCAATACGGGCAAAAATCCCTATTTTGTATTGGATGTAAAAGTGAGCTGTGGATGTACCGTGCCACATTATGAAAAAACGCCTATTGAGCCCGAAAAAAAAGGAAAAGTAATCGTAGAGTATAATTCGGCAGGCAAAGATGGATTTTCTATGAACAAATTGACCTTGTATGGCAATGTCAATGGCGATCAAAAATCTACATTTTTTAAAATATTTGTAAAAAAGAAAAATTAGTGAGAATAGTAGGCATAGATTTTGGAAGTAAACGAACGGGATTGGCCGTTACGGATCCTATGCAAATTATTGCCACATCATTAGAAACTGTAGAAACCTATAAATTAATTGAATTTTTGGAGAAATACTGCTTGGCAGAACCTGTTGAGGGTTTTGTATTTGGATTGTCAAAAAAATTAGATAATTCGATGAATACAATTCATCAATCGATGCAAGCATTCCAAACCAAATTGAAAGAAAAATTTCCCGATAAATATATCGAAGAAATAGACGAACGATTTACTTCAAAAATGGCACAAAACAGTATTTTGATGAGCGGCGTAAATAAAAAAACACGTCAAGACAAGTCGCTGATAGACAAAGTGAGTGCGGCAATATTATTACAAGATTATTTGAATTTTAAACAACGATAAATTTCCTTATGGTGTTACCAGTAGTGGCTTATGGAATGCCCATTTTAAAAAAAGTAGGAGAACCAGTAGACCTCAATGATTCTCAATTAGATACCTTGATCCAAAACATGTACGAGACTATGGACTTTTGCAAAGGCGTAGGTTTGGCAGCGCCCCAAATCAACAAAAGTTTACTCCTTTTTGTGATAGATAGTAGCAAAATAGATAGCGACGAAGATAATAGAAAATCTAAGAATGAAGTGGGACTTCGAGAGGTTTTTATCAATCCTATAATTTTGGAAGAATATGGCGAAATAAAAGGCTATGAGGAAGGATGCCTCAGTATTCCTGCGGTATATGGCAATGTAGACCGTCCTTCCAAACTAAAAATTGAATATACCAATTCAAAAAAAGAACGAGTAACCCAAGAGTTTGATGGATTTACGGCACGTGTTATTCAGCATGAATACGACCATATTCAAGGTGTTTTATTTATAGATAAACTAAAACCTATGAAAAAACAACTCATCAAACGCAGGCTAGACGATATCAAAAAAGGCAAAGTCTCTGCCCGATACAAAATGATTTTCAATATATAGAATTTAAAAACTCTAATTACAAATTACTAATCACTAATAACTAATTTTAAATATGTCCGACTCGATAAAACATGAATGTGGTGTAGCATTGCTCAAACTTCACAAACCGCTTCAATATTATATTGATAAGTACAATAAACCTACCTTTGGGCTAGACAAAATGTACCTGCTCATGGAAAAACAGCGAAATAGAGGACAAGATGGCTCTGGAATAGCTATCGTTAGACGTGATACCGAATTTGGAAACGATTTTATCTATAGAGAGCGCAGCGCCGAAAGCAATTCGCTCCAACGAATTTTTGAAAATTGCTACAAACAATACAACAAACTCAACCCCGAAAAATTAAATGATGCCAACTACCTCAAAGAAAATTGTGAGGTTTTTGGCGATATATTTCTTGGGCATCTTCGATATGGAACGCACGGCGATCTTTCCGAAAAAGTATGTCATCCTTTTTATCGAAAATCCAATTGGATTACACGAAACTTGGTGTTGGCGGGAAATTTCAATCTCACCAATGTAGATGATTTATTGCAAAATTTAATTCAGCTAGGACAGCATCCTCGCCAAAAAGCCGATACGGTTTTGGTACTCGAAAAAATTGGACATTTCTTGGATACCGAAGTGCAAATTATGTTTGACCAATACAAAAAAGAAGGCCTTTCCAATAGTGAAATAACTAAAAAAATAGCCAGTGAAATCAATATTGAATCCATCTTAAATCGTTCGGTAAAAGGATTTGATGGGGGCTATGTGATGGCAGGCGTTTTGGGACATGGCGATGCATTTGTATTCCGCGACCCCAATGGTATTAGACCTTGTTTTTATTATACAAATGATGAATTTACTGTAGTAGCAAGCGAAAGACCTGCTATTCAAACGGTATTTAAAGTAGATTTTGAAGATATTCAAGAGTTGGCACCAGCACATGCATTGATTCTAAAGAATGAAAAACCACTTTCGGTTGTCAAAATTCAAGATGAAAAAGAACGTAAATCGTGTAGTTTTGAGCGCATCTATTTTGCACGAGGCACCGATGGCGAAATATACAAAGAGCGAAAAATGCTTGGAAAATTGCTCGCTCCAAAGCTTTTTGATGCCATAGAAGGCGATTTTGCGCACACCGTATTTTCATTTATTCCCAATACTTCCGAAACAGCGTATTATGGAATGATAAAAGGATTGGAAAGTATTTACAGACAACAAATTGTGTCATCATTGCAAAATGAAACCAATCCCGATTTAACAAAATTGCTGGTTGAAGATAGAATCCGTGCCGAAAAAATTATCGTGAAAGATGTGAAATTGCGCACCTT
>JBIPPG010000141.1:0-6543 GCA_044368545.1 Chitinophagales bacterium
TATACCATATTTTTTCTGACCTATTTGTTCACTATCATCCGATACAAAACCGATACATTCGTATTGGTCTCCCAAACAATCAATAGCTTCTATTGCTGTGCCACTATAAGGAAAAATCAATAATGGGGTCTTCAAAAAAATACTAATTTAAACTCTTAAAATATTCCGCAGTTTTTAAAATTCCTTCATCTAGGTCTACTTTTGCATCAAATCCAAGAACTTCTTTTGCTTTAGCTACGCTTGGAATTCTCATTTCAATATCTGCGCTAAGCGCATCTTTGAAAATTATTTTTGAATCGGATTTCAGAACTCTACAAACTGCTTGTGCTAGACCAAGCGTGGTTATTACGGTTCGAGCATTTCCAAGGTTGAAACTTTCTCCAATCGCTTTTGGGTCTTCTATACATCTAATGAGACAATCTACAAAATCATCTACATAGCACCAAGCTCTAATAGCTGTTCCGTCGCCATAGATATAAATATCTTCATTTTTTAGTGCTTTTTTAATGAAAATTTGAAGCGCACCTTCCCCAGTTTGTCCAGGTCCATATACATTAAAGGGTCTAACGGTAACTACAGGTAGTTTGAATTCTTTAAAATAAGCATGTGCCAAATGTTCGCCAGCAAGCTTACTTACTGCATACACCCATCTTGCTTCTCCTACACTTCCCGATACAGCTGTATCTAGCTCCGTGCTTTTAAAAGCATGGCTTCCAAAAATTTCAGAAGTAGAAAAGTCAATAAATCTATCCGAAATATTATTTGATTTTGCAGCTTCTAAGGCATTAGCGGTTCCTATCATATTTACTTGCATAGTACGTGTTGGACTTTTTATAACAGTATCGATACCTGCAATACCTGCTGCATGTACTACAATATGAGCTCCTTTCATAGATTCTGTTAAAAACTGCAAATCCAAAACATCCCCTTTTATAATGGTTAGATTTGGGTGTTTGGCTACATCACTTGTGCTAAGAGTATCTCTATGAAAATTGTCGTAAACAACTATATTATTATCGTTGATATAGTGTTTGATAAGGGTATTGGCTATAAAGCCTGCGCCTCCAGTTATAAAAATTGTTTTTCCTTTTATCATAATTGATTTGTTATTTTTGAAATATACTGAATATCAGATTTGTTTAATTTTTCGTATAAAGGTAAAGCAATCCCTTTTTGATATGCTTTGAATGCATTTGGAAATTCTTTTTTGTAGTCTAAATTGTATTTGTTTTTGTAGAATGTTTGTGCGGGAATACATTGAGCACCATAATTTACACCAATATGATTTTCTTTAAAATAGTTGATAATTTGGGACTGATCTAGAGAGTCATCTAATAAAATATGAAATGTTTGCCATGTATGATTTCTACCTAATGGAACAGTCGGTAGTTTTATTTTAGAATTTGTTATTTCTGTAAAATATATTTGAGCTAATTCATTTTTTTGAGCAAGAATATCATCAAATCTTGACATTTGACTGTTTACTAATGCTGCTTGAATATCGGTCATTCTATAATTATAGCCTGCCACTACAAAATCCATTTGGCTATTATTAGGGTCAATGCCATGATTACGAAGTTGTTTGATTTTTTTAGCGAGTTCAATATCATTTGTTGTCACTATTCCGCCCTCTCCTGATGTTATAGATTTTCTAGGGTGAAATGAAAAAGATCCTGCTATACCAAAACTTCCAACAAAAGTTTCATCTTGTTTAGCACCTAATGCACATGCTGCATCTTCAATTACATAAATATTGTGTTTTGTGGCTATTTCACATACTTTTTTAATATCACAAGCTAAACCAAATTCATGTACAGGAATAATCGCCTTTGTTTTTGGAGTAATTTTAGATTCAATCTGTGTTACATCAATATTAAAAGTATCAATATCAATATCAATAAAAATGGGTTTAGCTCCTACTAATTCTACTACATTTGCTGTGGCTATATAACTAAATGCAGGAACAAGAACTTCGTCTCCCTCTTTTATACCCAATGCTACAAGCGTAGCATGCATGGTTGCCGTACCATTTGAGACGGCTATTGCCTCTTTGGTTTTTGTATATTCTTTTATTTTATTCTCAAACGATTCAACAAATTTTCCTTGAATTAACATTCCAGAATTTAATACGGATACTACCGAGTCAATATCATCAGAGGTGATATTTGGACTTGCTAGAGGAATATATTTTTTTGAATTCATTTCTATTTTATCTCAATTTGCTAGCGATTACTACACTTTCTCTGGCGTCGGCCAGTCCAAAACCTCTTCCCGCCAATATTTCATGATAGCTAACGGTGTGCAAATCGGTAAATCCTTCGGAAAATTCGAGTTCTTCATCATCAATTTTGATAGAGCGGAACGTTCGTTGTCCTTTTTCAAAAACCTCTTTGGGCAATTCGTTTTCGTCTATGCTCAATTTCCATTGAACCTGAGCGCGTTCCAAGTTCAAAATACCTTTGGCGGTAGCGGCTTCGTGAGTGTGGAGTTCAAAGGATTTCATACTCCCAAAAATCCAAGTAAGCATATCAAAAAAATGGATTCCTATATTGGTAGCTATCCCACCCGATTTGCTCACATCGCCTTTCCAGCTATGATGATACCACGCACCTCGTGAGGTAATATATTGAAGCGAAACGTTAAAATCATTTTTGTTGGAAGCCATTATTTTTTCACGTAGGGCAATAATGCTAGGATGATGGCGCAATTGAAGGATAGAGTATACTTTTTGTTGGGTTTGCTGTTCTAGTTCTATTAATCTATCGATATTCCAAGGATTGAGAACGATGGGTTTTTCGCAGATGACATCGGCACCATGACGAAGTCCAAAACGGATATGCGCATCGTGAAGATAGTTGGGCGAACATACCGATACATAGTCTATTTTGATACCTTCGTGTTTTAGTTTTTCTACATGTCTATCCAATCGCTCAAACTCTCTGAAATAAGCAGCCTGCGGAAAATAAGAATCAATAAATCCCACAGAATCAAATGGATCGAATATAGCCAAAAGATTGTTGTTGGTTTCTTTTATTGCTCTAATATGTCTAGGCGCAATATAGCCTGCCGCACCAATCAGTATAAAATTTTTCATTCAACGTGTTAATTAATAGTAGGTTTTACTATACTTTAAAAGATTTGCAAATATAATTAAAAAAAATAGATTCGTAATAAGTGATTTGTGACGAGTGATTGGTTGTTTTTTGAGTTATTGGTAGTATGACTTTTTTCAAATTACTAATCACAAATCACTTCAATCTATTATCCAACGTCTCAAATCTAACATCTATCAATAATCTTACATCAAAAAATGGGCTGCGTGCATGGATTTGATATTGGCTCCCAATTCCTTTACCTGATAATCATTGCTTAATACAAAAGACGCAATTATTGGTTTGTCCAAAATTTCTTCTAATTGGCGCAAATGTCTAGCGTCCGTTTGAGAGATGTGTGAAGCTTGTTTGATTTCTATTGCAATATAGCCCTTTTCTAATTCGATTAATAAATCGACTTCTCTGCCGTCATTGGTGCGCAAATGATAGAAGTGGCAATCGATTTCTAAGGATTTAGCTTGCTTAAAAATCTCTGAGACAACCGCCGTTTCAAATTCATTACCCTTCAAAATTCCACTGGTATTCTGAGTAAGGGTTCGTTGTATGCCTATATCTAAAAAATGCAATTTTGGCATTTTGGATAATCGTTTGAGCTTGTTTTTATGCCAAGGCGATAGCATAATTATTTGATAACTTATCGATAAGTAAAATATGAATTTTTGGGCAGTGGCCGACTGTATTCCCGCTTCGCGAGCCAACGAAGAATAGTTGACGAGTTGTCCTGTTTGTGCGGCACACACTCTTTGCATAGCTACAAATGGCTCTAGTTTTCTAAAATCTGCCAAATCTCTTACATCGCGCTCTAAATAGGTTTTTACATAATCTCTTAACCATACGATTTTTTCTCGCTCCTTGAGTCGATGGGCTATTAATGAAGGATAACCCCCAAACTTTAAATAATATTCAAAAGCTTCTTGTTTGGATTCAAAGCCCCGCTCCAATCGAAAAGATGGCATGCTTTCGGATGAAGTGTCGAGTAGTATTTGCTGAAAAAAAGAATTTGCAGGGGCTTCTAATCCATTTTGAGTCAATTGCTCGGGTAAGGTTAATGGAAACATCTCAAAAATAGTACAACGACCCGCTAAGGTTTCTTTAACTTTTTGGAGAAGTAGTATTTGGCTTGAGCCTGATAAAATATAGCGTTCTTGTCCATCTTTATCATACACGGCTTTAATCATATCAAATAATTCGGGCATTTTCTGAACTTCATCGAGGATGGCTTTTGGAAAGTTTTTTGCCCATTGATCAGCGGTTAAATTTGCCAAATCACGCCTTAGGCTAGGATCATCTAATGACAAATACGTGTAGTCTGGGAAAATATTTTTAAGTAAGGTGGTTTTTCCTACTTGTCTTGCTCCAGTCAAAACTATAATTCTACCGAGAATTGACTCACTCGCAGCGATTAAGCTATCTTTAAGACGTCTTGATTTGTTCATAAATCCCAATTTTGAAGACAAAGATACTTAATTTATTTTTTATTAATGTAAATTTTACGCCATAATTATAAATTATATTTCAAATTTTACGCCTTAATTTTAGATGTTTTTAATTAAAGGAATTAGGGGTTAGGGATTAAGATTTAGAAATTTTTAGTAATCAGTAACAAGTGATTGGGGATTAGATTTTTTTTCAAAATACTAATTACTATATACATTTTTTAAGATTTTTCATTGCATTCGAAATGACGCCATAATTGTTTTTTATAGTTTGGGGTAAAGAGAAGGCAAAGCCTTCTCTTTACCTTTACACCTTTCCCACGAAGCGCTGTCATTTCGAGCTATGCGAGAAATCTAGAATCAAATCCCTAATTACTATTCACTAACGCCTAATGCCTAGTCCCTAAAACCTAATCCCTTTGCCTAATATCTATATCCCGCTCCTTTTATAGTCAAACGATATTTTTGATTTTTATCATTTGGTTTATCTGGATTGGTTCGTTCTATTAATCCCAAATCTAAAGAAGGCTTCAGATAATTATACATAAATGTGGGTCGATGTTTTATTCCACATTTAGTCATTAAATCATTCAATGTCATTTCAGCGTCTAAGTTATAAATTAATTTTCTTACTTGTTCGGTTACTTGTTCGGTTACTTGTTCGGTTACTTGTTCGGTTACTTGTTCACAAGGGAAACACATTCGAATAAAATTATCCGAAAAGAAAAAACAAGTTTGGTCATAAGACAAAAGAATTCGAGGAACCCCCGAACCTAATTGTTCTACCAAGTCAAGATCTCTAAAAATTCTCATAATTTCTTTGCTTCGAGGGATAGACACTCCTTGAAAAAATTCTTCTTTTGTAATTCCTGAAGGAAGGCCACCATACGAAGTAATTTCAATACAATCAGAGAAAATTTCAAATTTGGGAGCTAATTCATAGCTATAATCATTATGCACAAAGGCATTAATAACGGCCTCTCTAATGGCTAAGGGGTTCCATAATTTTTTTTCAAGACGTTCTTTGGGGGTTATTTTTGTAAACGTTTTATTTTCTACATCAATTTTGTCTAAAACTTGTTTAGTTGCTTTTATAATTGAACAAAATCCAAATTCTTCATTTTGAATTAAATTAACTCTTGTAGTATCTGCATATTTTGCAATTTTTATCGAAACATTATTATAGTCCGACATTAAATAAGCAACATAATTATAAATTGAATCTGCGTTTAAGAGCTCCAAAGTCTTTGCAAATTCATTATTGAGTGTTTTTCCTAAAGCATCATAATAAATTCTAAGTTGCTCAAATTTTAATGCTTGATTTGGGGCAGGTATTTTAGCAATGGAGGTTTTCAATCGTTTGGTAAAAAAATCTTCAATCAACCTTTCGGTCATAGGTTCCGAAGCACTTCCATTTCGGATAAAACACCCTTTGGGAGACATACCATATTTTTTGAGATAATAAGGACGCTCTTGTCCACTCGCTACAATTATTTTAATGATACGTTTATTGTTTTGAACTTCTTCAACAACGTCAAAAAGCCCCATACAAGCTGGCGAGATATTATTTTTGATACGATCTTTGATTTTTAATTGTATACTGTCTGAATCTTCTACTCCAATAATATTTCCGTTATCTTTAATGCCAATATATATGACCCCTCCTCCTAAATAATTTAGGAAGGCTACAACTTCTTTTTCAAGATGCTCAGTGAGCTGGGCTTTATATTCTATTCGATTGTTTTCTGTCATTAAAAAAATCACTAATGAATCACAAATTTAAATAAAATAATTTAAAGATGTAGGATTAGTGACGAGTGATTTGTGACGAGAGATTAGTGACGAGTGATTAGAAATTGAAGACTAAAACCTAGTGCCTTCTCACATCATTTGTTTTTTACTTTAAAAATTTGGTTGCAAAAATTCGGGGAAGACGCGGTGTTTTTGAGCATCGTATCAGTCCGTTCCCGAATCCTTCGTTTCTTCGTCATTCC
>JBIPPG010000142.1:0-6529 GCA_044368545.1 Chitinophagales bacterium
GTATATAACGAACCCAACGGCCTATTTGGAAATTTTGATTAAGCGGCACATTGTGAATTTGCTTATACGTTTCTTTAATTTGCTCCGTATTTTCAGCTATTTTTTCTTGAATTTGTCGGCGTTCCTCTTTTATATCCTCTTCTTTTTGTTGTTTTTTGAGTTCTTCAGCAAAGGCTCTTATTTCTTTTTCTTTTTCAATTTCCTTTTCATTTTGGAAAAGCATCCGTTCAAATTTGATTTTATTTCTCAATAACTCCAATTCATTATTGACTTTATTCCAATTTTTGATTTGTGATTTCAAATCCCTTTCGGCTTGCTCCAAATCTTTTTGTTTTTTGATTAAATCCTTTTCTTTAATCTCCAATTTGAGCAATAAATGGTCGTATTTTACTTGGTCTGTTTGAACTAATTTTTTTGCTTTTTCTATCAAGGCTTCCTGAACGCCCATTTTTTTAGCGATATGAAAGGTATAACTACTTCCCGGTCTGCCAATTGACAGTATATATAATGGCTCTAAAATTTGTTCATCAAAAAGCATCGAAGCATTAGCAATAAAACGATTATCATCTGCAAATTTTTTCAACGCACCAAAGTGTGTCGTTACTACTGTAAAACTTTCATTTTCAATACACTTTTCCAATACTACTTGAGCCATTGCTGAGCCAAAACTGGGGTCGGTTCCCGTTCCCATTTCATCAAATAAAATGAGGGATTTTGCATTGGATTTTTCTACAATTTCTTTCCAATTTTTAAGTTTTGAAGAATAGGTACTCAATTCATCCTCCAGCGATTGATTATCGCCAAAATCGCCAAAAAAGCTCTCGAAAATAGGCAATTTTGAAGTGCTTTCTACAGGAATTGGGATGCCGTACTGACTCATCATCGCCAGCAACCCAATGGATTTGAGCGTAATGGATTTTCCTCCTGCATTAGGCCCCGAAATCATAAGCATACGCAATTCTTTGGTAATTTCTAACGAAAATGGAACCGTTTTTTTGCGTTCTACTTCATTTTTGTATTTCAAAAGTGGATGAAATCCTTTTTCAATCTTTACGTGAGGCGAAAGCGAAATGCCGTGTCGGCTGCATTCCATTTTGATAGCCCATTGCGCCTTGGCTTGAATATGATCAAAATGCGCTAAAAAATGCTCATATTGAAGCAAAAGATTTTTGTATTTTGCTATTTTTTGTGTGAGTTCTCTCAGTATACGAAGAAGCTCTCTTTTTTCTTCACGATCTATATTTAGGGCATCGTTGTGTAGCGCAATGACTGCTTCAGGCTCAATATAAATGATTTTACCACTTTCGGATTCGTCGTGGATGATTCCTTTAATTTGTCGTTTTTTTTCGGCCAAAACCGCCAAAACTCTTCGTCCATTTCGGATACTTTCGCCTGTTTCTGCCAAAAATTCAAGTTGGCGATAATGGCTTACTTGACTTTTAAAAACCTTGTCAATTTCTTTGAAAATTGTATTTTTTTGAGCTCTAATTTCTTGTAAATACGAAGACGCATTGTCTTTTACCTCACCTTTTTCATCAATTACTTGGTCTAGTATTCGATAGACTTCCTTGTCGTAATATTGGCTAGAAGCGAGAATATAAAGTGTTTTCCAACCTTCATAGTTGTTTTTTTCGCTGAAGAAAAGTTTTATTTTTTCTACATTTTCAACTACTTTTTTGATTTTGAGAAAATCCGTAGATTCAATAAAATAGTTCTCAATTTCGCACTTTTCTATAATTTCATCAATTTGAAAAAGTCCAAAAAATGGAAATTCTAAATGCTGAAGTATGATGGTTTTAAACTCAAAAACCTTATCAAATTCTTCGTCTAATTTCGTTTTTTGAGTCTGAAGTTTTTGATTATTAAGCCATTGAATACCAATTTCGGAATAATGAAATTTTGATAAAATATCAATAACTTTATCAAACTCAATTTTGGATTTAAAATCTTGAAGTGCTATTTCTTGCTGCGCCAATTTCTTAATAATTTTACGTGCAAAAATATTGCTAAAAGCCCAAAAAGTCATTTATATTTTTATAATATTCAGAAAATTAAGTATTTTTAAAGCTAGTTTAATTTCTTTTTTAAATATATTTGCAACTTATTAAAGAAATTTCATATTGGATGAGCGAAAAAACGCCCTGGTTTTCAAATTGGTTTGATAGTGAGTTTTATCATATCCTGTATAGCGATAGAAATCATAAAGAAGCCGATTTATTTGTAAAAAAACTAGTGGATTATTTTCAAATAGCTAAGTATCAATCCATTTTGGATTTAGGATGTGGTAAAGGTAGGCACTCGTTTTCGTTGGCACAATATTCGGATGCAGTAATGGGAGTAGATTTGTCCAAAAATTCTATAACATTTGCGTCCTCTCATTCCAATGGTCTCAATCCCTTCTTTGATGTGGCTGATATGCGCAGTTTTAGACTCAACAAAACTTTCGATTTTGTATTTAACTTATTCACATCATTTGGTTATTTTGATACGCTAGATGAAAATATTCAAGTACTAGATTGTATCGCATCGCATCAAAAGAGTGGCGGCATCTTATTAATTGACTATTTGAATAGCGATTTGGTTCGCACAAATGGGGAATCTAAAATGATAAAAACGATACAAGGAATTGATTTTCATTTGCATAAATATTTGACAAATGATCATGTATATAAAAAAATCAATTTTGAGCATGATGGAAAACACTTTGAATTTGAAGAGCGAGTTCAGCTTTTTCAAAAAAATGATTTTGAGAAAATTATAACGGATTCGGGTTATGAAATTTTAAATATTTATGGCAATTATAGTATGGATTCGTATGATGAATCTTCAGATAGGATGATAATTATTTCAAGAAAAAAGTAAGTTTAACAGATGAAAATAAAAAGTATAGTTTGGATTATAGGATTTGCAATGTTCTCAATGATTGGGCTCATTGTTCTTCAGTTCAAATGGGTGAATGAAGCTTTTATACAACGAAGAAATACCTTTGATCAATCGGTGTACGCTGCATTATCAAAATCGTTGACAGAATATGAAAAATATGCGACGTACTCATTTTTTAATAATAACTCGGATGCTGTAAACAATTATAATAAAACGGAAATCTTTACAAAAAGTAGCGATAAATCTGGGAATGTAGACTATAGTTATAATTTGAAAGACACCTCGAGCGAATTATATAAAACGCTTACAACGGAACTTAAAATTCCAAAAGATGTATTGGATAAAGTAGGCCCCAATGAGTTGGCAAAAATTCAAAGCCAATATAACGAATTCAATAGCAAATGGCGTAATCAAGCAAAAATATTGCTTTATGAAAGTACCTGTGTGGATGAAAAAATTAATGCAGATAGTTTGAAAAATTTCATAACGAAAGCACTCAAAGAGCAAAATATTACACAAAAATATAAAATAACCATTTTAGATGGAAAAACGAAAGGTGTCATTTATAGCGATTACAAATACTTGAATAAAGGAATAATAGATAAAAGCTACCGTGCACGCCTTTTTCCAGAGAGTATTTTTAATAATTATGCCATTTTATTGTTGAATTTCCCCAATAAAAATGACTTCATCTTTCAGTCTATGTATGGCTTGTTTATGGCGTCTTTGACATTTATTATTATTATTATCGTTACGTTCTTTTCTACGGTATATATTATCTTTAAGCAAAAGAAATTGAGCAATATGAAAACCGATTTTATCAATAATATGACTCATGAATTGAAAACGCCTGTGGCTACTATTGCATTGGCTAGTAATATGATTCGCAATGAGAAAATTCAAGAAAATAAAGATAAACTTAATAAATACGCCGAAATTATAAAAGAGGAAAACGATAGACTTCTCAATAATATAGAAAAGGTATTGCAGGCCGCTAGACTCAAACGGACTAAGATGAAATTGCGTATATCGGATATAGATATTCATCAAATTATCAGAGAAAAACAAGCCAATCTTCAACTTTTGATGGATGAAATTGGAGGGCAAATTCAATTGAATTTGGATGCGAAAGAATGTTTGGTAGAAGGAGATAAAATACATATTGTCAATATTATCAATAATCTAATAGAAAACTCAGTGAAATATTGCAAAGAGGATGTTCCATTGAAAATAAATATTACAACAAAAGATGCTTTCCAAGGAATTGATATCATAATAGAGGATAATGGAATAGGAATGCCTAGCGATGTATTGTACAAGATTTTTGATAAATTTTATCGTGTACCTACGGGAAATATACATAATGTGAAAGGATTTGGACTGGGGCTAAATTATGTGAAAGAACTCACCGAATCGCATTATGGAAGGGTAGATGTATACAGCCAAGAAGGCAAGGGTAGTATTTTTACCGTTTATTTGCCACATCATTATCAAGGGGTAATTAACGAAGAAGAAGAGTCTTAGTTTTCCACAATTTATCCACCAATAAAATGCTATTTGTGGATAAGTTGTATATTCATTTTTTTGAAGTTTCGATTTTTTTCTATAAAAAATTGATTTATAGTATATTAAATGACTTGTTTTCTCAATAAATTTTGTTTATAAATATAACTTTAATTACAAAAATTGTGTCTTAAATTTGCATTCTATTTTTAGAAATGTTTATCAGCAAATAAATGAAAGTTACGTATTACGGCCATTTTACTTTTTTAATTGAAACCCAAGGCCAAAAGCTTTTGTTTGACCCTTTTATTTCGGGCAATCCATTAAATAAAGAGTTTGATTTATCATCGATTCAAGCCGACTATATTATTCTTTCGCACGGCCACGGCGATCATTGTGCCGATGTAATGGAGATATATAAATCGAATTCGAATTCCACGCTCATAGCTATGTATGAAATTACGGATTGGTTCCAAAAAAAAGGCTTTCAATCTGTTCATCCTATGAATATAGGTGGAAAAAGAACGTTTGACTTTGGTACGATCAAAATGGTAAATGCGGTGCATTCGAGCATGATGCCCGATGGTAGCTATGGCGGAAATCCTTGTGGTTTTTTGATTCAAAATGAAGAAGGCAGTTTTTATTTTTCGGGCGATACGGCTTTGCATCAAGATATGAAATTGATGCCATTGTGGTCTTCTAAATTGGATTTTGCTATTATGCCTATAGGCGATAATTTTACAATGGGCTATGAAGATGCTTGTATTGCTAGCGATTTTGTTCAAACAAAAAAGGTAATAGGAGCGCATTTTGATACGTTTGGCTACATCGAAATTGATAAAGAAAAAGCTAAAGAGCATTTCAATAAAAATGGAAAAGAATTAATACTCATCGATCTCAATCATTCAATTAACATATAAAATTTACGAAGTGGGAAAAATTATTTCAATTGCAAATCAAAAAGGTGGCGTTGGTAAAACTACAACATCAATCAATTTAGCAGCAAGTTTAGCAGCTTTGGATAAAAAAACATTGCTCATCGATGCCGATCCCCAAGCAAACTCTACTTCGGGATGTGGTTTTGATCCTAAATCTATTACCAAAAGTTTATATGAATGTATGATAGATGATTTGGATCCAAAAGATGCTATTGTAGCTACCGAAACCCCCAATTTATTTATATTACCTTCACATTTGGACCTGGTAGGTGCTGAGATTGAATTGATCAATCATGAAAATAGAGAAGCTTTATTAAAAGGTAAACTTGCTGAGTTAAAAAAAGAGTACGATTATATCATTATTGATTGTTCGCCTTCGTTGGGTTTGATTACGGTAAATGCGCTTACGGCTTCGGATAGCGTCATTATTCCTGTTCAATGCGAGTATTTTGCCTTGGAAGGATTGGGAAAATTGCTCAATACCGTAAAAATTGTTCAAAAACGATTGAATCCAGAGCTGGATATCGAAGGATTGTTATTGACTATGTACGATTCTCGTCTCAGATTGAGCAATCAGGTAGTGGATGAAGTAAAACAACATTTTGATTCTCTTGTATTTAATACCATTATTCATAGAAATTCTAAAATCAGCGAAGCACCAAGTTTTGGAAAACCTGTAATTGCTTTTGATATAGAAAGTAAAGGTGCTGCAAACTATTTAAGCCTTGCAAAAGAATTGGTAGAGAACAACGAAAAAGTAAAAGAAGCTAAGTAAAAAGATATAAATCTTTGTTTAAAATAAGTTTATGGCCAAAATGAATCAAAAAAGAGAATTAGGAAAAGGAATCAGAGCCTTATTGGGCGAAATAGATAACGAAATTAACGACGGACAAATAGATAAAAATTCGGTACTCAATAATCCAAAAGGATCTAGTACTTCTATGGTCCCGATTCATTCCATTGAAGTGAATCCGTTTCAGCCGCGTGTCAATTTTGATGAGGAAGCGCTCAACGAATTGGCGAGTTCTATTAAAATTCATGGCATTATTCAGCCTTTGACTGTTCGTGAATTATCAAAAGATAAATTTCAATTGATTTCGGGAGAAAGAAGATTGCGTGCGTCTAAGCTTGCGGGATTGGAAGAAGTGCCTGTATATATTCGTACAGCCAATGACCAAGAGGCATTGGAGATGGCTTTGATAGAG
>JBIPPG010000188.1:0-5276 GCA_044368545.1 Chitinophagales bacterium
CGGTCAAAGTGTAAACGATATTAGAGTCGGGCTTGGTAGTCATTGCCTTGTTATTGGCACCCGATACAATATAGGTTGTAGGCGACCAAGTATACGCATCATTTCCCGTAGCCGAAATTTTGATACTATCACCTCTTGTCACTGTTGAAATTTGTGGCGAAATTGAAATAGTAGGAAGTGGATTTACCGATACATTCACTTTGTTGGAACCATTACATCCCAATGCAGAAGTTCCTGTAATGGTGTATTCTGTTGTATTTCTTGGGAAAAGTAAGAACGTTGAATCATTTGTATTGCTCAAATTGTAGATTGGAGATAAACTATATGTTTTAGCACCTTTTAAATTTAGTTTGAGGGTGTCGTTGTTACAAATAGCATTATTTGTTTTATTGGAAGTATACGTTACCACTGGTGAACTCGCTTGAGTCAATGCAATGGTTTTAGTTCCCGTACATCCTGTCAATACACCTGTAACGGTAAGAGTAATTGGCGTAGTAGCAGTTACATAAACTATGTCATTATTTGGATTGTCCACTGCGCTAGCAGGTGCCCAAGTATAGGTGCTTGCCCCCGTAGCCGTTAGTTTAGTTCTGGTATTAGGACAAATTACAGCATTACCTGTTATTTGAACATTAGCTGCTGAAGTTCCTACTGTTAAAGATTTAGTAGCAGTGCTTGCGCAAATACCTGTTTTTCCCGTAACGGTATAGGTAATATCGGCCGTAGGAGTACTGGTTACCGCAGCTGTATTGGATTGATTCAAATAGGTACTTGGCGACCACGTAAAGCTATCTGCTCCGCTTGCTGTCAAGTTGATAGCAACACCTGTACAGGTTTGGCTAGGTCCCGAAATTGCCACTTTAGGAACAGGAACTATCGTAATAGTAAATGAATCTTTCAATGGGCAGAAATTTGTATCGGTTGTATTTACATAATATTTCGTAGTTGCAATAGGTTTGAACGATGCGGATGTTCCAGAAATTGAGCGAACATTAGACATTGGACTCCAATTAACCGAAGTAATATTGCCTGTATAATCTACCTGAGTGCTATCGCCTAAGCAAATGGATTTGGAAGGGGTAGCCGCATACGTAAAGGTAGGTTTGGTGAGGGCGGTTAGGTTTAATTTTTTTACAATAGGACACAACGAGCCCGATCTAGCCAATATATTATACGTAATATTTGAGGTAGGTACTATTTTCATATTTCTAGCGGTATCATTGCTCAAAAATGTATTGGGAGACCAAGTAAAACTATCGGCTCCCGATACTACAAAGGTACCTGTATCGCCAATACATACTTTTGGATTTCCCGTAATAGTTACATTTGGAAAAGGTTTAACGGAAACTGTAAAAGTAACCGTATCCAAACAATTTCCATTTACATTAGAAATAACAGAATAAGTAGTAGTTGTAATCGGCGAAACGGTCACATTCTTGCCAGTATCTGTGCTCAGTCCTGCCGCAGGAGACCAATTATAATGCGTAGCGCCAGAAGCGATATATTTAACTGAATCGGCTGGGCATATTGAAGTATCGCCAAAATTTAAGGTTAAATTTCCAGCGTTATTGATTGTAATGATATTTGTTTTTTTCAAAGAGCAGTATCCAAAATTATTCTTTTTTGCATACAATTCTATTGAATAAGTACCTGGCGTTGAAAAACTCACCTGTGGATTTGCCGATTTATTATTTGTACTATTCAAATAAGTAACGGTTCCAGGGCCTGTAACTGTCCATTTGAATGAATCGGGACTATTGCTTGTGTTGTTTGTGAAATTGACAGGCAATCCTGCACAAGAAGAAGCAGGAACGCTAAAATCAACTACGGGATTGTTTGTAGTTAATAAATCGCTTTGCCATGCACCACGACCATAAGTAGCTGCTGTAATTTTTGAATTATTTGAACAAGCTGTATCGTACCAAATATTGAGCTCTCTAATCTCTGAATTGGCAGGAAGTCCCGTGTTGAATAGATTCCAAGTGCTAGCGCCGTTATCTTTTACGTACACACCTGCTTGAGTACCTACATAAAGTCTATCATCGCTGTATTTGTCTAAAACAACGGAGAACATTTTAATTGAAGGTAGATTAGCTCCAGAAATATCGCTCCAACTAGCTCCCGCATTTGTAGATTTATATACTTTGTTTCCTCTTGTCATAAAAACTAAAGTGGAATCTCTAAAACTGGTAGCAAAGGATGTAATAGACCCAGAACCAGGGGGAGACAAATTAGTCCAAGTAGGCGTATTAGCTAAAATATTACTTGAACGCATTAAACTTGTATTTCCATTACTTCTATCATAATTAGCTATAAAACAAATATTGTTTGAAACTTCTGAAAAAGCAACTGCTGAACCATCTGTACTTAATCCTGTTGTGATTTTTTTAAATGAAGTAGAGTTTCCATTAAAACAATTGGTTGTGCGCCAAGCATTTCTGGATACTAAAATTAAAAAATTAGGAATTTTGGGATGAAGGGCAAATGGAGTAACCCAAGGAGCATTTGATGAGCTTCCCATTTCAGATACTGAGTCTTCGGTAATCGTATACCAAGTATTGCCATTGTCCGATGTAGTTCTAATTTGATTGTAATACAACGAACCTATCATTTTGGATGAATCAAAAGGACTTATGGTACAATTCATCCCATCGCCACCTATCTCATTTGACCATGAAGTGCCACGCAATACATCGGTACCATTATCCTGTGCCCCTGTTATAATTTTTTTTGCAGAATGCTTTGATACGCCTAAGTCATAAAACTGTCTAATATTTAAATTTCCATACATAGAATCCCATGTCATACCATTATCGCTCGTTTTAAAAATTCCTCCATCACTCCCTACATACAACTCGTTATTCAGAGGATTTCGTGCAAACACATGTATATCTGCGTGTACGTATGACTCAGGATCTAATCCATTATTTCCTGTCCAGTGTCCAGAGCAGAACCAATTTGCACCTTGGTTTATTGATTTAAAAATGTTAACCCCACCCGTGAAAACCATATTTGAATCGGTATTGTTTGTTGCTATAGCTAAATCATACCAGCCTTGTCCACCATTACTTGTTCCATCATGATTCCATCCTAAAATATTAGGAGAGGATGCATTGGTTTGAGCTGTAAAACTTGCTCCTGAGTTTGATGATTTGTAAAAATTTTGAAGGCCATTGGCATCACTACTTGCAAAATCTCCATTAGAAGCTAATAAATATACAATATTTGGGTTGGCTGGAGTTACTCCTATTACCATGCGGTTTCTTGTTCCGTTTAAGCTAGAATTTAAAGAACTCCAGCTAGTGCCTGCATTGGTAGTTCTTAAAAAATTGCCACCACTAGTAGAATATAATGTATTTGTATCGCCCGGTTTGTATTGTATGTCTTTATAATTTACAGTTAATGAAGATCCCTTTTTGTCCCAGTTAGCTCCTTTGTCGTATGAAAAATATACGCCTTCAGAGGTTGCGGCTACAATAGTGTTGGGATTAAGAGGATTTACCATAAGTTTATTTACGGTTACATTTCCAAAATTATTTATTCCTGAATTAGAAGCGGTAAAAGTAAGCCCTCCATCGGTAGATTTATAAATGCCAAGCCCTGCTGCGTCATTCGCATCTCTATCGCCAGTTCCAATCAATATCGTTGGCGGATTGGTAGGGGGAAAAGAAGGTATTGCTACAATAGCCGATACTCCAAGCGTAGGCATATTGTCTGTTGTTGTAGTCCACGTTTTTCCTTTATCTTGTGTAATCCAAAAACCTCCTTGTGGTGCTCCAATATAAATAATATTGGTATTGGTAGGATGAAATGCAATTGCATTGATACGTCCTGTGCCTTTTTGCCATGGAAACTGAGTGTTTGGAGCGCCAAAAGAGCCTAGAGCCGTCCAAGTTCCTGTAGCGGAACGAGGGGTGATTTTACTACGCAAAAATTTATTATATTCTTTAATTACATGATCCGCAGGAGGAAAAGACCCATCGGGATTGATGGTCAATGAAGCATGATGTGCCCATCTTTCAAAGGCTTTCCAACCTGTATGTTTTTCTTTGGTTCGGTTTTGGTAATATTTGTTGTAGGCGCTTAATGTTTTATAAAAATTAATACTTCTATCTTGCATCATAGTTTGCCAAATGGGAATATTGGCGGTGTCTATTTGTGCAAAAGTGCTTGTAAATACTACTATAGATGTGCAAAACACTAGTAAAATTCTCATCATAACATTTAAATTTGAGTCAATTAAGTTACAAATATATTGATAATTAAGAAAATAGTTAACTTTTTTTGTGAGAATTTAGACGTTTTTTGTTTTAGGTTAGAAAAAATGTGTTTTAGAATGTTTGTTGTTAAATTTAATCCAAATAATTTTCTTTATAAATGATATTAAAATTTTCTCGGGATAGTTCTTTACAAATTTTGGAGGGATTTTTGCTACCTTACATTAAAATTAAAATCCATAATTTTTAATAAATTTACAATTCGTTTGATTCTTTATTGAAATTTGGGTTTTGTAAAATAATTTGCTATGTTTTCTGTTATGATTGAATTGAAAACTATATTTTTTATGAAATTATTTGTAATCTTTTTGCTGATTTTTCCATTGTCTATTTACAGTCAAGACAGTTCTAGTTTGTATTTAAATTTCAAAGACACTTCTTTTCTTTTGGATAGTTCCCAAATTTCATTAAAAGTCTTAGATGATATGGATTCTAGATTTAGCACTTCTTTTGAAAATAATTATTGGAGGATACTTTATGTGAAAAATCCAAAAGCTGCTGTGAAAAACAAAGGATTAACTATAAAAATTTTAATACGAGATTCTCTGCTAAAAGTACGAATGTCGGATAGTGTTTTTTACTTGAATTTACCTAATATAAATGACCTGAAAAACTATCATATAAAGGATATTCAACTCAATGAAATTCAGCAGACTAAGGATTTTAAAGTGATTAATTATGCTACCAATCACTTCAATTTAAATTTTAGAAATATTTTATTGAACTCCTCAGCCAACGCTTTGGATTCCTCTCAAAATAGGCTCAACCCAAATCAAGTAGAAGAAGTGTATTTTTATAAAATATCGGATGCGAATAAATTAGCTAAAAAAACTCATGAAACAAAGGATTTTAAGAAATTATTTACTGGAAAAATAGACACGAATGTTTTATCGTTTTTAAAATTAGATTCAGTCTATTCAAGTTTGTTTTCAATAATTTATAACAATAAAGATCAAATAAGTGTCTTAAAATCTCCATTTGAATTAAATGAAGGCAATG
>JBIPPG010000143.1:0-6508 GCA_044368545.1 Chitinophagales bacterium
TTCAAACCAAAACCAATTGTTTTTATTCACTGCAGAATAATTAATGGTTTTGATTAATTCTTCTGTAAGCGGTTTGTACAATTCAAATTCTTTTAAAGCAAAACATTTGCCAAATCGAAAGTCCAATCGATTTGGAAAGCGTTCTATTCCTTTTTCAATGATGCTAATTGCTAATTGAAAAAATTCTATATTAGTACATATTACTCTTATTTGATTTGAATTGCTTTGGCTAAAATTATTGAGAGAATTATGAGTTGTTTTTTTGTATACTTCTTCTTGTTTACAATTGGAATAATAAAAATTAAATGCAGAAATATAATATTCTGGGTCCTGTGGCGATTTTGCTTCCCATTCATTCAATAGCGAAGTAATTTGAATACTATCATTTTCTTTCGAAATTGAGTTGAAACGCTCTAAAAAACCTTGTCCCAAGACAATATTTCCTATAAGGCAGAAAGATAATATAAATAGTAGTTTATACATCGTTAAATCTGAAAAATTCCCTTTAAAGCGAATAGCTTTTTTATTTAATATCAGATTCCAAAAATATTAAAATTTTATTCAACCCGGTAATTAAAAAATGTTAACAGAGTACCAATACCTAACTAAATTGTTAGTAATCAATTAGAAAATTTTGTATTTATTTTTTCAATTTTTGTTAAAATTTTTTCTACTTCTTCTTTTTTTTGAGTGCCAATTAAAAGCAATTTCCCATCTTTGAAATATATTTTAATACCTTTATTTCCACTTATGTTGATCGCTCTTTTTCGGCTATAATTCAGTCCACGATAGCCCCAGCCGCCATATTCAAGAATGGGGTTGTATCTTACAACTTCTACTTTTTCTATTTCATCCCAAAAGAAGAATGTACTATTGAGTTGTATGGGAAAGAATCTAACGGATATTCCTTCCTCATTGATTTTTGTCTCAAGAGTTATTGACAGAAAAAAGATTAAAAATACTATAAAACATATTAAAAATATAAAATACCCTAAATTGCTCATAGGATGATCTCCAAAAGGTAAATGAAGATAATACTGACGATAAAATCCATAGATGAAGAATGTAAATAATCCTAAAAGAAGGATTGATTTTATTGAAGATCGAAAGCTTTGTTTTTCTTGGAATAAATACGTTGACATTATTTTTAAAATCTAAATAATTACAAAATTACTTTATCTACATTTATTATCAAAAATAAAAAAATGAGTTGTCTATTTTTTTGGATAGATTTCCACGGCTTGAAATGACAGAATGTCAGTGATATGTTAAAAATTGTAGCAAAAATACCAGATTGTGTATGAAAAAGTAAATTTTATTTAATAAATGTTGAAAGTCTCTAGAATGGTTTGAAATTTGTATTAATATATTTGCAACAATTAAATTATTAAAAATAAGAATGGAAGCTAATTTTTCGGAAAGAGTAAAGGAGATTTTGAAGTTCAGCAAAGATGAGGCCAAAAGGCTAAATCACGATACGGTGGGAGCGGAACATTTCTTTTTGAGTATTATCAGAGAATCGGATGATATGGTGGTGCAGACATTGAACGAACTCAATGTAGAAATTGAAGTTTTGAAAGAAAAATTAGAAAATAAAATAAAATTAAGAGAACCCCTTCAATTAAAGTCAAAAGGGGATTATCCATTGACAAGACAAGCGGAAAATATCTTGAAATTGAGTGTGTTAGAAGCAAAAAAATACAAAAGTGAATTGATCAATACCGAACATTTAATGTTGGCTATATTGAAATCAAAAGACAATATGGTTACGCATTCTTTGCGTGATTTTGATGTAGATGAAAAATTGTTTAGAGACCATTTTGAAGCATCCTTGAACTACGCGCCCAAATCGATGTTTGAAGAGGATGATTCTTGGGAAGATATGATGGGCAGTCAAACGCCACCTATCAAGCAAAAACCCAATACAAAATCTAAAACGCCTGTTTTGGATGGATTTGGAAGAGATGTAACTCGTATGGCTGTTGATGGACATTTGGACCCCATTGTAGGTAGAGAAGAGGAGATAGAGCGTGTATCGCAGATTTTGAGCCGAAGAAAAAAGAATAATCCTATTTTGATAGGAGAGCCTGGTGTGGGTAAAACCGCCATTGTTGAAGGGTTGGCTTTGAGAATTGTGAACAAACAAGTGTCTCGTATTTTATTTGACAAAAGACTAATTATGCTAGATATGGCTGCTTTGGTGGCTGGAACTAAGTATAGAGGCCAGTTTGAAGAGCGTGTCAAAGCCATAATGAATGAGCTAGAAAAAAACAAAGATGTCATTTTATTTATCGATGAAATTCACACAATCGTAGGTGCAGGGGGCAGTTCGGGGAGCTTGGATGCGTCCAATTTATTTAAACCTGCATTGGCAAGAGGTGATTTGCAAGTGATAGGAGCGTCTACTTTGGATGAATACAGACAATATGTAGAAAAAGATGGTGCTTTGGCTAGAAGGTTTCAACAAGTATTGATTGAACCGCCTACGGTAGAGCAAACTATTCAAATTTTGACCAATTTAAAGCCTAAATACGAAGAATATCACAATGTATTCTATGATGATAAATCTATAGAAGCTGCGGTAAAAATGAGTAATCGTTATATAACCGATCGATTTTTGCCAGACAAAGCCATTGATGTTTTGGACGAAGTAGGTGCTCGCGTACATATCAAAAATATTAAAGTTCCTCAAGAAATTTTGGATATAGAAGCAGGTTTGGAAACGTTACGCCTTGAAAAAGAACAGGCTGTAAAAATGCAAGATTACCAACAAGCCGCTACCATTAGAGATAAAGAAATGGAAATGAAACGCAATTTTGAACAAATGAAGCAAAATTGGGAAAAAGATTCCAAAAATTCTCGCTATCCTATTACCGAAGAGCATATCGCAGAGGTGATTGCTATGATGACGGGAATTCCTGTAAATAAAGTGCATTCGCAAGAATCGTCTGTATTGAAAGGATTGGCCGATGAGCTAAAGAAAAGTGTAAAAGGACAAGATACTGCTATTGAAAAAATAGCAAAATCAATCCAACGAAATCGTATTGGACTGAAAAATCCGAATAAACCGATTGGAACCTTTATCTTTTTGGGCCCCACAGGAGTAGGAAAGACAGAATTGGCAAAAACAATTGCCCGTCAGTTATTTGAAAGTGAAGATTCGCTTATACGAATAGATATGAGTGAATATATGGAAAAACATACGGTTTCTCGTCTAGTAGGCGCGCCTCCGGGATATGTAGGCTACGAAGAAGGCGGACAATTGACCGAAAAAGTAAGAAGAAAACCTTATTCTGTGGTTTTATTGGATGAAATAGAAAAAGCGCATCCCGATATTTTCAATTTGCTTTTACAAGTATTTGATGATGGGATTTTGACCGATGGATTGGGACGTAAAGTTGATTTTAAAAATGCATTAATCATCCTTACCTCTAATGTAGGGGTTAGAGATTTGAAGGATTTTGGTTCGGGAGTTGGTTTTGCTACGCAAAATAGACGCGACAATATGGATGAAATTTCAAAATCGGTATTGGAAAAAGCCTTGAAACGAACTTTTGCACCCGAATTTTTGAATCGTATAGACGATGTGATTCTTTTCAATTCCCTTGAAAAAGAACATATCAAAGCTATTGTAGAAATCTTGCTGGGCGACCTCAAAAAACGTATGATGGAATTGAATTATCCGTTTGACATTTCAGCCAAAGCTATCGATTTTATCTGTGAAGTAGGCTATGATGTGCAGTTTGGTGCTAGACCGCTCCAACGTGCGATTCAAAAACATATAGAAGATGCATTGGCCGAAGAAATTTTGGAAGGCGAATTGGCCGAAGGAAAAAAATTCTACGTAGATTATAAGAAAGAAAAAATTGTAGTGACAAGGAAATAATTATCTATAGCCTCTAGATTTATCTAGAGAATTCAATAGCCTCCAGATTTATCTGGAGGAAAATTATAAAATCAATCCTTCATAATCAAAATAGGTTTCAAAACCTGATTGAATGATTCTATGTTTAATTTTTTGAGGTTCATCATCCGCAAGACACAAAATAAAATCGCCTCCCCAAGCGCCTAAGCTTTTCGTGAAAAAAGGCAATTCTTTAGCGAGAGTATGACTAATTTTATCTAATTTTAATACCTTACTTACTATATCTTCGTGAATTTTGAGAAAATACAACCAATCTTTATAGTTTTGTTTGCGAATGAGTTCGCTGGTAATAAAATTGAGGTCATTAATCGCAATTTCTTTTTCTCTATTGGGCAAATTTCTATAATATTGTATCGCTTCTCTTGAGTTTTGTTTTTGTCCAGTATAAATAAAATATAAATGCGGTTTGATAGAATCTGCAATGGGAAAATGTTCAATACTCCTATTCTCGCTATCTAAATTTGTATAAAGCAATGCTTCCGACGCAAATGCACAAGCAATATCATATCCCGAACCTTTGAAAAAAGTGCGGTTGAGATGATATGCATCTATTTCAAAAAAATCGGCAATTAAAGCTATAAACGTACTGCTACTGCCTAATCCCCAAGCTCGGTCAAAATCCAAGAATAACTGAAAATGATGATTGATTTTTTTTTGATATTGCTCAGGATTTTCTTGTTTTATATGATTCAAAATCTGAAACAACAATGAGGATTCTTCAGAATTTGGAGGAAGATTAGTATTTAATGCCGTTTCCAACCACAGCGTTTTATCTTGGAGAAATGCCTGCCACGTTGGAGTTTGTGTGGGAGTCACTATCATATTTTGCCCATATTGAGTAGGCATAGCCCAGCCCGTAGCACCATCAAGAATAAAATACTCAGAGGTTAAAAGCAATTTTCCATTTGCTTTTTTTTGATAAATAGGCGTATCGCTATTGGACATTTATTGAAGTATTGGGCAAAAGAGAATTTCTCAATTTTTCAATATAGTTTTTCACTTCACTTACCGAAATGACTTTGTCTTTGAAGTAAGTTTCTACTTCTTTTGCTTCTTCTACGGTCGCTTTTAATTCCGCCAAAATATTGGATAAGTGCATTTTCATATGTCCTACTTGTATGCCGGTAGTCACTAAGCTTTTTACAGCAGCATAATTTTGCATAAGACCCACGGCTGCTACAATTTGCATTAAATCTTCGGAGTTGGGATTTCCAAGCATTTGAAGCGATATTTTTGCCAATGGATGCAATTTTGTCAATCCACCTACCGTTCCTAATGCAATTGGAAATTTTAAGGTAAAATGGAAGGTGTCATCTTCTATCCAAGCGTGCGATAAGCTCTTGTAATGTCCATCTTTGCTGGCATACGTATGAATACAACTCTCTACAGCTCTAAAATCATTTCCCGTAGCGATTACTACGCTATCAATTCCGTTTAGAATACCTTTATTGTGCGTAGTAGCTCTGTAAGTATCTACCTCCGCTATTCTAATGGCTCTCGAAAATTTTTGCGCAAAATGATTGGGTGCATAGCCATTTACTATTCCCAAATCTTCAATTTTGCACGAAACGGTAGCTTCTACCAAACAATCAGGTGTGTAATTCGATAAAATACACATATTGATTTCTATCTGTCTTTCTTCTTTTTCAAAAAAATCGGAATTTTCAATTGAATCTGCCCAATCTTTTCCCACTTTTTCTAGAATGGAATTGATAAAATTGGCGCCCATGCTATCACAAGTATTGAATTCTAATTTTAATTGATAATAATTGGGTTCAAGATGTGTGAGGTCTAATAAATTCATTGAGAGAATTCCGCCTCCACGTTTTTCCATATTAGCAGTAAGTTCTTTGGTATTGGCTAATAATGACGCTTTGTTTTTATCAAAAAAAGTTTTTATTTTTTCATTATTTCCATAAAAAAAGAAGTGAACTTGTCCTACTTTTCTATTGTCTATTACTTTGGTTTTGATACCGCCGCGTTCCATCCAGAATTTTGCAGCATTGGACAAAGCAGCTACTACGCTACTTTCTTCTGTAACCATAGGTACGCAATAGTCTTTTCCATTAATCAAAAAATTGGGTGCTACTCCAAATGGAAGGTGAAAATTGGTAAGTGTATTTTCACTAAATCCTTCAAATTGTTTTTGTGCCTCCACATTATCGTACCAATAGCCCGCAAAGTTTTGGATAACTTCTACAGGACTCTCATATAGGAAATTTTTTGCAAGCCATGAAATCTTGTCGTACTTGCTCAATTTAGAAAAACTAGATACTTTTTTCATTTTTTCGATTAACAATGGCAAAGATAAATTATTTTTGCGACATTTATATAGGTTTTGTATAATATTTAAACTTTTTTGAATTTTAATATACAAAAAAATGGACATAAAAGAAGTTAGATTGGATAAATATCTTTGGGCAATAAGGCTTTGCAAGACGCGTTCGCTTGCCAGCGAGCTCATAGAAGGAGGAAAAGTAAAAGTAGATGGAAATGCTACAAAGCCTTCAAAAAAAGTAAAGATAGGGGAGATTTATAGGGTTCATAAGGATGAAATTATCAAAGAAATTAAAGTCTTGAAAT
>JBIPPG010000144.1:0-6460 GCA_044368545.1 Chitinophagales bacterium
CATATCGTAGGATTATAAAAATTTTTCTAATTTGTCGCGTTTCAAGTCTGTTGTGAAATTTTTCACTTCTTGTTCTTTGCTTTTTGATAAAATCATCAAGGTGTCTTCGGTGTCTACAATGATGGAATTTTCTATCCCTTCAATAATCGTTAATTTATCTTTTTGCGATACAATTAAATTGTTGGAAGCATCGTAAATACGAATTAAATTTCCATTAACGCCATTGCCCAAATAGTCTTTTTCCATCAATTCGTATAAAGAACTCCACGTACCCAAATCCGACCATTCAAAATCGGCAGGAATGACACACACGTCTTTCGATTTTTCTAATAAAGCATAATCTATAGAAATGCTATTGAGCCTACTGTATACATTATCAATAGATTTTGCTTCGTTTTTTGTGTTCAAATCCGCTTCAATCATCTTGAAAAATTCATACGTCTCAGGCATTGCACTTTCCGATTCTTTTACAAATGTTTTGAAATTCCATACAAAAATTCCCGCATTCCACAAAAAGTCGCCACTATCCAAAAAGGTTTGAGCTAGTTCTTCATTTGGTTTTTCGGTAAATGTTTTTACATGTTTGAATTGTTTGGTATCATCTTCCAAATATTGAATATATCCGTATCCTGTAGCAGGTTTGGTAGGTTTAATTCCAATAGTAATAAGCTTATCATTTTTGCTTGCAAAATCAAATGATTTTTCTACCGTATTGTTGAAATTCGATTCATTCAATATCAAATGATCCGCTGGTGCAATTAATATATTGGCATCGGGATTCATTTTACCTATTTTGAAGCACGAATAGGCTATACAAGGTGCCGTATTCTTTCTTTCAGGCTCTACAAAAAGATTTTCTTTAGCAATTTCAGGAATTTGTTCTTGAATCAAATCAAAATATTCCAAAGTAGATATGATATAAATATTTTCTTTTGGGACATTGTTTTTATATCGATTGTAAGTAGATTGTAGTAGCGTATGCCCAGTTCCTAAAACATCCAAAAATTGTTTGGGCTTTCGGACTTTGCTATGAGGCCAAAAACGCGTTCCCATACCTCCAGCTATGATTACTACATAATTATTACTATTCATTATTTTCTACTTTTGAGTTACAAATGATTGTATCCAATTTGCAAATATAAAGGAACTAAAGTAAATATCTATTTCAATTCTTATAAATATTGTTTTTATTTTTGAGAAAATGTTTTTTTTTGAAGATATTTTTAATAATCTATAATTTTTATAGTTAAATCTTCCCAGAAAGGGTTAAAATTTTCTATTAATGTAATTTTCCAGTTTCTTTTCCATTTTTTTAGTTGTTTTTCACGATGTATTGCTTCTTCTATACTTGTAAAGTACTCGTAGAAAACTAATTTATTACAATTGTATTTTGATGTAAATGAAGTTGGATATTTTTTTTCTTTATGCTCCATTATTCTAAAATACAATTCACTTGTTACCCCAATGTATAATACATTATTTGTATAATTCGTTAGTATGTAAATATAGCCACCTCGCGTCATCCCGCAAAAATAAAATGGATTCGTGAAACGAAGCCGAATTTTATTTTATGCGGGATCTTAAGATTATTAATATAAATCTTATACCAATCTTACTTATAAAATAGTACAAACTATTTTGAAAGTTTAGAGTTGTAAATGCCTTCATAACAAGCAAATAGTACAATCAAGAGAAACTAAGATTGGACTATATTGGTTGTATAAACGGTATAAAACATTGTTTATATAATTCGTTAGCATGTAAATATAGCTACCTCGCGTCATCCCGCAAAAATAAAATGGATTCGTGTAACGAAGCCGAATTTTATTTTATGCGGGATCTTAAGACTATTAATATAAATCTTATACCAATCTTACTTATAAAATAGTCCAAACTATTTTGAAAGTTTAGAGTGGTAAATGCCGTCATAACAAGCAAATAGTACAATCAAGAGAAACTAAGATTGGACTCTATTGTTTTTCATTCTAGCATGAATTGTGAAAAATATAAAAGATCCCTGATAAATTTTTAATTAGATTGTCTTTTTATACGATGTTTAGTTTCTGAAAATTTTCAGGGATGACGGCGTGCCGAGTTAAAATATCCAAATGGATTATATTAAATCGGTTGTTTTAATAAGCCTTGAAATATTATTTTTCTTACATTTGCATTTGCTTTGAATGGCAATATACAATATGAGCAATTTTGAATCCTTATTAAAAGAGTTTAAGCAAAAAAAATACAACGGTACGTATGTATTCTATGGCGATGAGCCGTTTTTTATTGATAAATTGACCGAAATAGCATTGGAAAACTGCATAGAGCCTAGCGAAAAAGATTTTTGTCAAAAAGTCTTTTATGGAAAGGAATCCAATTTTCATGATATTAGGAATTATTGCCTCAAATCGCCTATGTCGTTTTCTGCCAATCCCAAGCAATTGGTAGTAGTAAAAGAAGCGCATGAAATATCAAAAGATTATGACGCTATAGCCAAATATATCCAATCGCCCAATCCTATTACTACGCTTATTTTAGTCTTTAGAGAAAATAAACTCAATAAAGCTATCCCCAAAGAAGCTACTTTTTTCAAATCCGAAAAACTGCATATTTCCAAAGAATTGCCCAAATGGATCAAAGAACAGTTTGTAGCTCATGGACTCAAAGCTACCGAAAGTGCGGTAAAACAAATTGTAGAATTTCTTGGAAACAATCTCGAAAACATCTTCAATGAAATTGAAAAATTGAGTCTTGGAGTCAAAGACAAATCAAAAGAAATCAACGAACAAGATATTTTTAATAATTTTGGAATTCTCAAAGAATACACTCCCTTTGAACTCAATGATGCTTTAGGCGAAAAAAATGCGCTCAAAACCTTCAAAATCATTACCTATCTTTCCAAAAATCCTAAATTGATGCCTATAGAGGTGATTATAGCTAATTTATACTCATTCTATTTGCTATTGTACAAAATCAAACTGGCAAAACGGATGAAATTAGATGATTTTTCCATTGCCGAAAAACTCCGTATGCCCGGCTGGATGGTAAATAAAAACAGCAATTTTGTAATGAAATACGGTATCGAACAGCTCGAAAATTGCTTGATTACTATCTCCGACTTCGATAAACGAAACAAAGGTATCGAAAGCACCCAATTGGATTACCACCAATTTTTGAAAGAACTTTGCTTGAGATTGATGGCTTAGTTTCTTCCTTCAAGCATTTTTAATATAATTTTTTCCAAATATTTGAGATTATTTTCATTCATTTCTCTTACCAATTGAATGAGTTCTTGTACATCATTATTGATATGATTGTATCCTACATTTCCTGTACAATTATTATTCACTATGCTTATACTAGCAAGTTCTTTGTCTCTAATATACTCCGTTGTTACTTTCATTGCATTTGCTATTTTTGTTAAAAGCTCTGCATTTATCTTCCGTTCTCCACGTTCATATTTTTGGTAATTCTGGTAAGAAATATTCAATTCTCTAGCTATATTCTCTTGGGTTAAGTTTCGCTCTCTTCGTACAGCTCTTATTTTTTCATGTAATAAATTGTCCATACTTTTTTTTATTTATATTGTTGTATCTTGATTGTTTTTTATTTAATAAAGGTGTGTTTTACAACTATTTGTGGCGTGTTTTACAACTATATCATTTGTTTATTTTAACTTAATTTTGCTTAAAATTTTTTAAATTTATGATGTTATTGGTTAGTTTTATAAGTTTTGTTTTGTAACATATTTATACAAATATAAATCAAAATTAATAAAAGTATAAAAAAATATATATTTTTTAATCTATCAAATAGGTTTTTTTTTGAATAATATTATAGGTGCAATTCGTTTTGAATTCAATTTTAATTGTTTGATAGTTTAATATTCATTTTTGTTGTATAATTATAAGAGTTGTTATTCAAATTAATCAAAATCTATTTTTTAAATATATGAAATGTTTGTGTTTAAAGTATTTATAATTAAATGATTAAGATAGTGGTGAATTTGAATTGGTGAAAATGTATACGATTTAGCCATATTGAAGAAATCTTAAATAATGGTTTGTCGATATTTGATGTTTGTTTGAAGTTTGTTTGAAGTTTGTTTGATTATGTTTATAAAATTACCTGTTTCACGATATTATTTTAATCTATTAAATTTAAAATTAGTTTTAATATGTTTTTGTTATGGATTGTTTTTTTGCAATCTATTTGATTTTAAGAATTTTTTTGGTATACCTTATTCTTTTACACTCAATATTGTTATTAATCTAATGACCATTTTCTCTGAAATTACTTTTCTTTTTTATATTTCATCAAGTGAAAAAATTAAGTTAAGTCATTGGACGCTAAAAGCAGAAGTAATATTTTATGTTTTCTTATTATTATTTATCAGTGGTTTACTTGCCCTCACTGGAATTTTAAGCAATATTATAGAGGTGGATATATTTTGTTTTTTTAAAATTATGATTTTCGTATTTTGTAAAGGACTTTTTCCAATTTCTCTTTTATTATTAGTTAAAATCTATAATTCCAAAAAGGATATAAGTTCAAATTCAAATATCGTTAATGCCACGACCTCTAGAAAGCAAGTAGAACCGAATAGTTTCAAAGAAATATTATTAGTAGGTAAGAATAGAGGTGAGCATTATCTTTTTATAGAATCTAGTATCGTTTTTCTAAAAGCAGAAGACAATTATGTAACGGTGTTTTTCTATAAAGAGGATCATATTATGGATAAAATTACATTAAGGTCTACTTTAGGTGAAATTGAAGAACAAATTTTAGAAAGCACTATTCTTAAAAGATGTCATCGAAGTTATATTATTAATATCTATAAAATTATTAAAATATTAGGCAATTCTCGAAAGTATTCTATACAAATTGAAAGTAGTTTGGACGAAATTCCTTTGGGTTTTAAATATTATAATCAAATTCTTATGAACTATAATAAAATAAACAATCAATTTAGCCAAATAAAGTTCAATTTAACGTAAATAGCATTCATTTATGCTGTAATTGCTCTAATGTTGTGCTTTGAAAATTTATGATTTAATAGAGTTTTTATATTTATTTATGAGATACTTTTTATGATGAGAATAAATAATAATTAATTTTTATATCATATTTTAAAGGTTGTATAAATGTAGCGTTAAAACAAACATTTATGCCATCGAACAGAAAATGATTAAATATCAAAAAAAATAGATTGTTAATTCAAAAATTTAGAAATTAAAACAAGTTGAAGGTTATTTTTCGTTTTTTTATTATTATATATTATACTATCTTTCTAGTCTATGAAGGACTGGCTAGTGAAGGGGTATATATATTCAATGAAGACAATGTAGTCTTTCATTCTGATAATTATGCTATTGTTAATGCTGTTGATAAAGAATTTTCTACTTTTCATATTATAGCTACAGATAATAATTCTTTTAAGAAGAAAAATTTGTATGCAATAAAGAAAAAATGTCAAAAGAAACTACAAATAAAATTAGTAGACGCACCAATACAATTAAAAAAAGAAACAAAAAAAGTTAAAAAAACAAAAGATTGTTTTTTAGTATCAAAAACAACAAAGAATCGTTTTATAGCTTTTAATGATATCCCTATTGAAGAAAGAAAACACGAAGAGTCTTTGGATATTTTACGAGATATTTTTATTGCAATTAAAAAAAATGTAATCAAGGTTTTTAAAGTCTTTTTTTATAGTAGTTCAATGCCATCATTTGCTTTAATTTTTTTACATTGTAATGTGATATTATTATTCTACGTAATATTTATAGAAGAATATAAAAAAGTACACTATTCTAAAAAAAGAGGACCACCATATAATTTATAGAATCAAAAATTCTTGACTATGAATATAGAAATTATAAAAAAACAACAAATTATTATCATAAAATATTGTAAAATGAAATATATAAAATTTAACTACTACAATCTATTTCAATTAATTGTAGTCATTGCGCTTTTAATTTTGGGAACGACCCAATTAAATGCGCAATTAAAAGTAGGAAATAATCCTAAGATTATTGCTCCAAACACTTATTTTCAAACTGAGAGTCAAATTGGTAGACATTTTGTAATATCTAAAGATTCTGGATTTGTGGGGATTGGTGTTTTGTCCCCAGCATACCTATTAGATGTAGATGGGAATGTCAGAATTAGAAATGTTATTGGGGGTAGTTTAAGAGATTCTATTCTTACAATTGATTCTTTAGGAGTCCTAAGAAGAAGAAGCGTAAGCAGTGTAGTAGGGAATTCGGTCTTGTCAAACAATGGATTGACTAGAATTGTAGATTCAATACAATTGGGTGGTGCATTGACTAGAGCCACAACCTTGACCACGAGTGGAACGAATACGCTAGCCATAGCAGGCTTACAAAGTGGAGCTAGTACAGATAGTATCTTGGTGGTAAATCCAAGTACGAATGTGATGAGCCGAGTATCGAGTGCGAGA
>JBIPPG010000145.1:0-6449 GCA_044368545.1 Chitinophagales bacterium
GCATGTAGAAATTACCTCAATCAAAAAATTACACAAGCTACTGCTCCTATATATGGTATCAATACGGGGTTTGGTTCGTTGTACAATATTTCTATAGAGAGTCAGGATTTGAGCCAATTGCAAAAAAATCTTATTTTGTCGCATGCTTGTGGCGTAGGTCGCGAAGTGCCTTTGGAAATTGTCAAATATATCTTAATACTAAAAATTCAATCGCTTAGCTATGGGCATTCGGCTATTTCGTTGGAAGTCGTTGAACGATTGGTGGCGATGTACAATGAAGATATTTTGCCTGTAATATATCACCAAGGTTCATTAGGTGCCAGTGGGGATTTGGCGCCTTTGGCCCATTTATCGTTGCCATTATTGGGAGAAGGTGAGGTTTATGTGAATGGAGAAAAAATGCACGCAAGTCAAATGCTTCAAAAAATGAATTGGAATCCTATAACATTACAGTCCAAAGAAGGCTTAGCATTGCTCAATGGCACACAGTTTATGCTGGGTTATGCGAGTTATTTGGGTATAGAAGCGCAGAAAATATCAAGATTGGCAGATTCTATTGCAGCGATGTCTTTGGATGCATTTGATGGTAGAATTGAACCTTTTGATGAGGCTATTCATCGTGTAAGACCCCATCAAGGGCAAGTAGATACAGCTCGTTTTTTTAGAGAAACTATGCAAGGAAGCCAAATTATAGCGCAGCCCAAAGTTCATGTGCAGGATCCATATTCTTTCCGATGTATTCCTCAGGTTCATGGTGCCTCTAAGGATGCTATGCAGTATTTTTTAAATGTAATTGAAACGGAAATCAACTCAGTAACGGATAATCCAAATGTTTTTGCAGAAGAAGATAAAATTATTTCGGGAGGCAATTTTCATGGGCAACCGCTAGCGTTGGCATTGGATTTTCTTGCAATAGCTCTTGCCGAATGGGGCAATATCAGCGAACGAAGAACGTATTTGTTGCTTTCTGGACAGCGTGGACTTCCTACCTATTTGGTAGCCAATCCGGGGCTGAATAGCGGCCTGATGATAGCGCAATATACTGCGGCATCGTTGGTATCGCAGAACAAACAATTTGCTACACCGGCTTCTATCGATAGTATTGTGAGTAGCAATGGACAAGAAGATCACGTAAGTATGGGTGCCAATGCCGCTACCAAATGCTTGGAAATTTTGTGGAATGTGCAAAATGTATTGAGTATTGAGGCGTTGAGTGCTGCTCAGGCGTTGGATTTTAGAAGACCGTTGAAGTCAAGTGAAAGGGTAGAGCATTTTTATAAAAATATTCGTGAAAAAGTTTCGTTTATAGAGACCGACGTTATTGTTTCAGACAAAATACGTCAGGTAAATTCATTATTGTTTCAAGCATAGTTTTAAATTAGATATCTATGAAAAAAAGATTTTTAATAGCGGTTTTATTGGTTTTTGTACATAAATTATACAGTCAAATTGTATTTTTCAAAGGGACTTTTGAAGAGGCAAAAACACAAGCAAAAAAGGACAAGAAACAACTTTTTGTAGACTGCTTTACAACTTGGTGTGGCCCTTGTAAAATGCTGGATCGAAATGTTTTTTCTAATCCAGATTTAGGGAAATTTATCAATGAAAACTATATTCCACTCAAGCTAGATATGGAACGAGAAGGCGCACCACAATCCGAAGCGTATCGTATCAATTCATATCCAACGATGCTGATTTTAGATGCAGAAGGCAATGAAAAATCAAGAATAGTAGGCTATAGAGATGCTTCGCAGCTTATGCAAATGCTCAATAGCCGAGCCCAACAAGCCACGAGTGAAATGGTGCAAGTGTACAAACAAAAATACGATGGTGGGCAGCGCGATATAGAATTTTTGAAAACATACATAAACGAATTGGCAAAGGCAAATCGTTCTTTTGAAATGCCATTCAACGATTATTTGGATCAAAAAAAAGATGCTTTCACTAAGGATGAGTTAAAATGGATTTTTGATATTTCTAATTATTACAATGCTACTTCTACCCGAATTCTAATGACCGAAAAAGCAAAAGTAGTAGAAGTCGTAGGCAAAGAATCGTATCAGTCAAAGATGGAGGCTATTGTTTTGGAATCGGGCTATCAAGCGGGTAAGATGAACGATAAAACTACGCTAGAGGATTTGATTAATTTTTGTAAACAAAGCAACCCCGGAAAATCTAGGAAATGGGAAGCCTTGGCGCATTTAGGATATGCGGAAGCTAGCAAGGATTATGAACAATATGCAGAAAAAGCATACTATTTATTCAATAATTTTGAATATGGTAATGCTACCAAATTTGTCGTTACAATTCGTGAAAATTGCACTTCAGAAAATTGTAAAAAAATTATTGAAAAGCTGGAGAAGAAAAAATAACTTTCTAATCTACATTTTCCCAAATTAAGAAATTTCTATCAAATAGATTTTCTATTTTGAGTGTATGCTGGAAGTAAAAAGTCAATGTTTTGGGTTCAAAATCTTCAAATAATGGCTCTGCATTGTGCGCTTCTGCAGCATCATTTAGCGTATTTAAGAAAATATCGTGCATTTCTACTTCCTCTTCGGACAATAGGCTCGAAGTGTTTTTGAAAATAATTTCCACTTCTTTTTCTTTTATCCAAGACAAGTCCGCCAAATTATCGAATAATGCATCCAAATTATCACCAAATTCCGTGTCAAAATCAAGGAGTTTGCTCATATTGGCATAAAAGGTTTCAAAACTTTGATTTTCCTTGCCGTCCAATTCAATAGTTTTCTTAGAAACTTGTTTTTGAGGCAAATTTTCAATCTTGTTGAAGATGAAGAACGTTGGTTTCATTTAGAGTTTATTTGATTTTTATAAATGATTTATAATGATTTGAGGTATAGTATGCGTGGTGGTCGTCCGATGTTACAAGTCTTTCTGCGCCCCTATTTTTGCCAGCTTCTTTTTTATGAACGTCCCATTCTTGGTAATTTATTTTTATGCCTTTCGCATTGATTTTAGGCAAAATTTGTTCTCTGTTTTGAAAAGTTCTACCGCCCACATAGCCTTGAGGCGCATCGTGGTGCTCTTCTACAAATGCCAAAACCTCCATAACATAGTCTGGCGCTTTGCCCGAAGGAATGTCTTGGTTTTCTTGATAGTTTTCATTATTTCTGGAGGAAAAATGCTTGTTCTCGTTCTGAGATTCTTGAAAAGAATGTGCTTTTTCGGGCTTATTTTCCTCAAAAGTAGTAGGTTCAGACTTTGATTCATACGAATTATCACTATGAGAAATTTCCGTGTTTTGTTCCGTTTTTTCAAATCGGTCTTCAATCTTAATGTCTTTTGTATGAACAAAATAGCTCATTCCCCAGCCTACAATAAATGTAAGCAGTAGACCTAAAATATATTTATTTTTATTCTCAAACATTCAATTTGTTTTCTGCAAATTTAATAAATTATTTTTAGATTTTTACTATTGAATTTTTAAAATCTTAAATCCTGTTTTAGCCACAATGTTCAAGAATTTTCGGGTAAATTTTGGGTTGGCGGGTAATTTGAATTCAACTTTTTGATTTTCAATAGTATTATTAGCTAAAGTTCCTGAAATCCAAGCCGTAATGTAGAAGTTTTCAACCTTGATAGCTTCTACTTCGTGCGATACATTTTTAAAAATATAATAACCTTCTTTAAAAGGACAACATACACTTGCAAATGTTTTCAAAAAAGCATCGTTGTGTTTTCTGATGTTTTCTTGCATCAAATGTTTTTCTTGTTTTTTTAAATGCTGTCTTACATACCATACCGCTTTCAATTCATTGTTTAGCAACATTCTTTTTTTGAGCTTTTCGGCATTTTTTACCGAGGTGCAATACACAAAAGGAATCTCACCAATTTCAAATTCGCTAGCTTTCAAAATTTTGAAATGATAAAGCTCCAATTCATCTTTTACCAATGTAAGTATATGCGAATTTTCAATATGCTTAAAAGGTTTGCTATACTTAGGTTTCAGCGTCTGAATTTCATTCATCGCTTTGATTTCTGCTTTGAAGGAAGGATGTATATATTCAAAATCAATTCGGGTAGTTTCCTCCACCATTTTGGTGTATTTTACATCGTGTTTTTTGTATTCATCCAAAATTTGAAAAATTCCTTTTTTGAGATTATGCGCATGATATATGTCTAAAATTTCATTGGATGCTGCATAAAAATAGATAATTCCGGGCTGAGATTTTACTTGTTTCGTGCATTTTCCCCAATGCGAAGGCCATTCAAACTCATGGTTTTGGGATTTCAATTCATTGGAAATAAAATCAAAATCCGATAATTTCAATAAATGATGAAATAAATGCGTGGTAGCCAAAGCATCGGCTTGCGCTCGATGTGCATTTTCGTGAGAAATATTTAGATGGTCGCAGAGATTGCCTAGGCTGTATGAACTTAAATTGGGCAATGCTTTTTTTGCGGCTTTTACCGTACAAAATTTGGCATTGGGGAGCGAAAGTCCGTGGTCTAAAAATTCTTTTTGAAGCATTTGAAAATCAAAATCGGCATTATGTGCTACAATGATTTTGTCTTTTAAGATTTCAGAAACATTATGTGCAATCGTTCTAAAAGGCGCTTCATTAGCCACCATATCATTAGTAATCCCCGTCAATTTTATGACAAAAGGGTCTATTTTTTTCTCAGGATTTACCAGTGAGGAAAACTCAGATTTTATTTCTTTTCCGTCCGTAATATATATAGATATATCGGTAATTTTAGAGTCCGAAGGCCTCCCTCCAGTAGTCTCTACATCCAAAACGGCAAAAAGTGTATTATGAAGATTATTTGTCAACTAATATTTATTATAAGAATGCAAACCTAAGCAAATTTTGAAAAAGTACCGAAAAATATTATCATTTAATTTAAAAAATCCTATTATTATTGCATTTTATATCCTTAAATTACCCCTAAACAATGACGACGCAAATACTTAAAGAAATTGCAAATACTTATGGTACACCCGTTTATGTATATCATAGACAAAAGATTGAAGAAAAATATAGTACACTCACTCAAGCGTTTAAGGGACAACATGTAAAATTTTTCTATGCGTGCAAGGCGTTGAGCAATTTAAATATTTTGAAAATTGTCAAAAAAATGGGTGCTGGTTTGGATACCGTTTCTATCAACGAGGTTATGCTGGGATTGAAAGCAGGATTTGAACCCCACGAAATTTTATATACGCCTAATTGTGTTCATTTTGAAGAAATAAAACAAGCGGTTGCACTCAAGGTGCATATCAATATCGATAATATCAGTATTTTGGAGCAATTTGGAAATTTGTATGGCAATACATATCCAATTATGATTCGTTTTAATCCGCATATTTTGGCAGGAGGCAATTATAATATTTCTACAGGTCATATCGATAGCAAATTTGGCATTTCTATACATCAATTGCGCCATGTCATTAGAATTGTGAAAACATTGAATATAAATGTGGAAGGACTTCACATGCATACAGGGAGCGAAATCAAAGATATTGAGGTGTTTTTGCAGGGATTGGATGTTATGCTCAATATAGTAGACCAATTTTCAGGGATAAAATATTTGGATTTGGGAAGTGGATTCAAAGTGCCATACAAGCCCGAAGATAAAGAGACCGATGTAAAGCTTTTGGCAGATAAGCTGAAAGAAAAACTAGCAGAATATAAAACTGAATCGGGCAATGAACTTGAAATATGGTTTGAACCGGGCAAATATTTGGTAAGTGAAAGTGGTGTTTTTATAGCGCAGGCCAATGTGATTAAACCTACTCCCGCCACAGTTTTTGTGGGAATTAATAGTGGATTCAACCATTTGATTCGTCCAATGTTTTATAATTCATATCATCATATAGAGAATATTTCCAACCCAAAAGGAACGGAGCGCATTTATACCATTGTAGGCAATTTGTGCGAAACCGATACCTTTGCGTGGGATCGAATGCTCAATGAAGTCAATGAAGGTGATTTGATTCTTTTTAGAAATGCAGGTGCGTATTGTTTTGAAATGAGTATGAATTATAATTCTAGAACCAAACCCGCAGAAATATTGGTAGATAACGATAAGATAATATTGATACGAAAGGCTGAAATGGTAGAGGATTTGCAGAAAAATGTAGTTGAGATAGAAGATATTATATAAAAACGAATAAGAAATTGTAATTTTGCATCAAAATAAATTAAAATGAATTCTTCAGAATTAGAAAAAGTATCTTTAAAAGTAAGAGAACATATCATTAGAATGAGTACCGATGGAGGCTGTTTTATTGGGGCTTCGTTGTCTTGTACGGATTTATTGGTATATTTATACAAATCTTTTTTGAATATAAATAAAGACAATTTTCAAGATCCCAATAGAGATTATTTATTTCTAAGCAAGGGGCATGATGTGCCTGCATTGTATGGATTATTTGTAGAGCTAGGCTGGATGGAAGCAGATAGATTGAAAAATCATTTAAA
>JBIPPG010000146.1:0-6416 GCA_044368545.1 Chitinophagales bacterium
AAACTTCTTGAGAATTATTTAATACTTCAAAGGCGTATTTTATAAAATCATATTTCAACTCATCTTTTTCATTCTCTTCGGTCAATGAATATTGAACCACTTCGGTAATAAAAAGTGCGATAGCGGTCTTGTACATCCCAAAATTTTTGGAATCTGGGGTAAACACCAGTTGATACTCTTTGAGGCTACAAAGATTTTTGTTTTCTTTGAGATAAAAAACAATATTCAAAAAACTCATAGGGCGCAAAACGCCGTAGCTCTTATTTTTTCCCGACTTGGCACCTTTTACCATAAAAGATAATAGTCCATACTCTCGTGTGAAAATTTTGAGAATAAGACTATTTTCTGAAAAATTGACTTGTTTGAGGACTAAACCTTCTGTTTTTACAATCATTTATGAATTGAAAAACTCTTTTATTCTAGAGTTTCCACTTTACAAATATACCATTATTTTTGTTAATGATTTCATCTGCATTCAGTTCAATATTTTGAAATCTTGATTGATTGGAAGCAAAACCGCCAATAAAACGCTCTTTTTTAGCGTTCAAATTCAATAAAAATTTTGTGCTTTGAGCATTTAAAGGAAGCTGTATATTGTAGCTAAATCCTATCTGCGAAGACATACTTTTTGTAGAAAAGTTAATTTTTATATACGGTGTATTTTTCTTGTAAGTCAAAACATTATTAAAATATATTCGCTGTGTTTTTGAGCTTTTTTCAGCAGAAAAACTATTAGCAAATAAGCCTTGCACCGCTAGGAAGCATAAAGAAAAGATAATTACATTTTTCATACGTTTTGAATTTTAAATATTTTATATTTTTTTGTATATAAACGCAATTTTCCGAAAAAATATTTCACGAAAATTAATTTTTAAATATTATTAACTAAATTCGACAAAATGTGCATAAATACGAATTATTTGTTGATAACAATATAGTTTTTTTTCAAAACATATCACTTAACAAAATAATAATGAATATTACAAAATAAATATATAATTTTGCAGGATATAACAAAAATTAATAATGCGTAAACTTATACTTACACCTATTTTGTTTTTATTTTCTTATGTTCTTTTGGCTCAAGGTAGCATCAAAGGATTGATAAAAGACCAAAACAATCAACCTGTCAATGGCATAGCCGTAAAACTTATTGGGCCTAAATATCAAAAAGTTGTGAACACAGATTCAAAAGGTGAGTTTGAGTTTAAAGATGTATATAGCGGCACCTATAGTGTAGTAGTTTCAGAGCCCGAATTTTTTGAAATATCAGAAAGCGTAAATTATATTCAAGGCGAAGAGTTTAAGTTTGATGATTTTGTATTAGAAAAAATAATTGCCTCTAAGGATGCTTCTACAGAATTGCCTACAAGTATGATTTTTGACGATGAGTCCAATAATAATAGTAGTGGAAATAATATTTCATCGCTCTTAAATGCTTCTAGAGATCCATTTGTAAGTGCGGCTTCATTTAATCTTTCGCAAGGAGGCTTTAGAATGCGTGGCTATGATAATTTTCAAGACATTATGTTTATCAATGGCATTCCTATGCAAAATTTGTTTAGAGGTGGCGATGTAACTTATGGCGATTTTGGAGGATTGAATGATGTTTTGCGTTCTAGAAATACTTTTTATGGTATCAAAGCTATCCCTTTTCATTTTGGCGAACTTTCTACAACCGTAGATGTAGATGCCGAAGCTATCAACCAACGGAAAGGACTTAGGGTATCGGGAATGCTGACCAATAGAAATTTTACAGGTCGTGCTATGGTTACCTACAATACAGGTTTGTTGAAGAAAGGCTTCGCTTTTTCATTATCAGGCTCATTTAGAGGTGCCAATGAAGGATATGTTCAAGGAACACAGTATGAAAGTTTTTCATTCTTTGCATCGGCTTCTAAGGTATGGAATCAAAAATTGATTAGTACACTTACTGCTTTTTCATCAAAAAACAAAAGAGCTGTTCAAGGATCTTCTACACAAGAGTTTATGGATTTGGCCAATTCAAACTATTATAACCCTAGCTGGGGATGGCAAGCTGGACAAAAAAGAAGTGCCAATTTGCGATATGATTTTGTTCCCAATATTATTTTAAGCAATGAATTTAAGCCTACTTTGAATACGCAAATAAACTTTAGCCTTGGATTCCAATTTGGAGAGCATAAAAATGTTGGATTGGACTGGTACAATTCTTACAATCCCAATCCTACCTATTATAAAAAAGCCCCGAGTTATTACAAAGACCAACCTATAATTGCACAACAATTAAAAGATTCATTCTTAGCCAATCCAAATTTATTGCAGATAGACTGGGATGGACTCTATGATGCCAATCAAAACTCAACGGATACGATTGCGGGTATGCCTAGCAATTTGAAATGGGCACGTTATATGATGAGTGCACAAACCGAAAAAATTAGAAATTTTACAGCAAACATTGTTTTAAATCAACGAATTTCAAATACTACAGAATTTAATGCAGCCATTTTATTCCAAAATTCATTAACCGAGCAATATCGTCAAATAGAAGATTTGCTAGGAGCTGATTATTTTGTAAATATCAATCAATTTGCAGAACGAGCAGACCCTTTGAATCCTGTAGCTAATCAAAACAATTTATTGGAACCAAATAAAATCCTTAAAGAAGGTGACATATATGGGTATCATTTCTTGGGGAGAGTTACAAAAATATCAAGTTTTGCACAAATCGTATCAAAATTTGAAAATGTAGATTTATATCTCGCATTAAATGCCGACAGAACTATAATGCAACGAAATGGATATATGCTTAATGGAGCATTTAGAGAATCTTCTTATGGAAATTCTCAAGAAGTAAGCTTTTTCAATTGGGGCACAAAACTAGGATTTACCTATAAATTTGATGGTAAAAATTATTTGGGCGCACAAGTATTGCATACGCTCAAAAGTCCAGAATTTAACCAAGTATTTGCGCTTCCAAGAACGACCAATATTGTTACAAATCCAGCAAATCCTTTAATAACATCAGCTGAAATCAACTATAATTATAGAGGTTCTAGATTTAAAGCAAGTGCTACCCTTTTTATGACCGAAACAAAAAATGAATCCAATTCACTTACGTTTTATACCGAAATAACAAACAGTTTTGGAACTTTGGTTATGAGTAATATAAAGAAAAGATACAAAGGCATTGAATTGGCATTGGATGCACAGCTTTTTGGTGGATTTTCTACTACCTTTGTAGCCAATTTAGGAGATTATAGTTTTATCAGTAGACCCAAAGCCACCTTTTATTATGACAATTTAGACAAAGCTGAACCTACAGAAACCGTTTATTTCCATGGAATACACGTAGCTTCTGGGCCACAAAATGCGGGTATGATCAAATTGAATTATAATTCAAAACAATATTGGTCTGCTTCAATAAACTTAAATTATTTTGACAAAATATATACCGAGGCGAGTGCACAACGAAGAACTACAGAAGCGATTGATGCGGTTGTACCAAATTCGGATCAATATTATGCCATTGTAAAACAAGAACAACTTCCTAGTGCTTTTATTTTAGATGCTTCTTTTAGAAAATCGATTTACTTAAATAAATATATAAAAGGAATCAAAAAAAGAATGTATTTGGACATCAATTTAAGTATGAATAATATTTTGGATAATCAAAACTACATAAGAGCAGGAAGAGAACAACAGCGATTTGATTTTGCAGAAAATGACCCATTAAAATTTCCTAATAGATATTTTTATATGATGGGAAGGAATTATGCGGTGAATATAATTTTTAGAATGTAATAAATAATAAACTCAAAAATATGAAAAAACTAATTTTATTAATTTCAGTATTTATGATTGGATTCATGGGCTGTGTCAAAGATGATTTTGACAATCCACAGCAATATGGCGATCCTAATTTACCTGTAAATTTTACTATCAAACAACTGAAACAATTATTAATCAATTCGGGCGATCAAATTTATAGCATTGATCAGGATTTGATTATTGCTGGAATCATTACAGCAGATGACAAATCTCAAAATTTCTATAAAGAAATTGTAATTCAAGATTCTACAGCAGCTATTGGAGTTAAAATAGATAAAAATAGTATTTATAATGATTATCCAATTGGGCGAAAAGTATATATTAAGCTAAAAGGCTTGGCATTGGGCAATTATAAAAATCTAATTAGCCTTGGAGGATATGTGGACAGTGTATCCACTTCGGGAGTTAAATCTTTAGGAATGATTGTTTCTAATAAAATTAGTGCGCATTTAATAAAAGGCCCAAAAAACAATCTACTTCCCATTACAGAGGTGAAAATCACCGAATTGAATGACGATTATCAATACAAATTGATACGAATCAAAAATGTAGAGTTTGATTGTATTGACCTAAATAATACGTATGCCGATGCATTGAATCAAAATGATGCTTCCAGATATTTAAATGACAATAATGGCAATAAAATTATTCTTAGAAGTAGTGGTTATGCTACTTTTGCAGGTACGAGATTGGCAGGATTGAATGGCGAAGCTACAGCAATATATACTGTTTATAATAATGATAAACAAATAAAAATAAGAGATGTTTCTGATTTGAATTTTACAAACAACCGAAATGAAGCTTGTGTTGCAGGCCCGCCAATTACTATTAAAGAATTGCGAAATATGTTTTCGGGGAGTGCTGTTACAATAGGTGCTATTGCTATTCAAGGAACTATTATTTCTGATAAAAGTACCAATAACATCAATGGTCAAAATATAATCATTCAAGACTCTACAGCGGGTATAATGGTTCGTTTTACAGGTACTCATAGTTTCAAATTAAATGATAAGGTTACCATTAATCTAAAAAATGGCTCATTGGAAGATTACAAAGGATTGCTACAAGTAAATAATGCGTCTCTTTCAGGTGCTACTTTTATAGGAAATAGCCCAATTACTCCACGAGAAGCTACTATTGCAGAAATCAATGCAAATTTTGAAGCATGGGAATCTACATTAGTAAAAATTAAAGGATCTCAAATTTCAGGAACACCTTCACAATATTCGGGGAATAAAACAGTAACTCAGTCTGGCAATACCATTACTTTGTACACTATGTCATCAGCTACTTTTGCAGGTACAAATTATAAAACGGGAACGGTAGATATTACAGGATATTTGGGACAATTCAATACCACAAACCAGATACAAATAAGAGGAGAAGCAGATGTAGCAGGTGGAAACAGCGGCGGTGGTGGCGGCAATGAAACGAAGATAAATATTATGGATTTGAGAAATCAATATACTGGAACGGCTCTTTCCATAGGAAGTTATTTTATTGAAGGTACTGTTATTTCTGATAAATCTACTGCCAATATCAATTCCTTTAATATGGTTATTCAGGATGCAACGGGAGGTATATTGGTTAGATTTGGCGCAGCACATAACTTCAATTTAGGCGATGTAGTAAAAGTAATCGTTTCGGGAAGTTCATTAGAGGAATTCAAAAAAACACTTCAAGTAAATAATGCAGTACTTGCCAATGCTACAAAAACTGGAAGTGGAAGCATTACACCCGTTCAGTTAACTATAGCTCAGATTCGTGCAAATTTTGACAATTACGAGTCGACTTTGGTAAAAATTAAAGGTGCTAATTTCCCATCGGGAACTTATGATGGTAGTAAAACTATTTCTGACAATACGGGTAGTTTAACGCTATTTACATTAAGAGCAGCTACTTTCTCGGGACAAACAATGCCTTCTACTGGAGACATTACAGGTTATTTAGCTAATTTTGATACGGTAGCTCAAATTCAAATTCGTAATCCATCAACAGATATATCTGGAAGTGGTGGCGGAGGCGGAGGCACTCCAACTACAAAAACCATAATGGATATTAGAAATATGCATGCTGGGGTAAATAAATTACTTGGTGCTAGCTATGAAATTACGGGTACTGTAATTTCGGACAAAGATTCGGGGCAATGGTTCGCTCAAAACTTTGTTATCCAACAGGACAGTTCTGGTATAATTATAAGAATTACTGGTAGTGTACCACCTACTTTTGCAAAAGGAGATCTTGTAAAAATAACCTTAGGCGCTACAGACTTTCTTTCTACATTTTCAGGTGCATTGCAAATACAAACAGCATTATCTAATGTTACAAAGATTGGATCGGGAAGTATTACACCTAGAATAGCAACTATAGCAGATATTAATACAAATTTTGCGAATTGGGAATCTACTTTGGTAACGATTCAAGGTGGTACTTTTGCTCCAGGGACATTCTCTGGAAGTAAAGATTTTACAGTAGGAACAGATAAAATAGTTCATTTTACTCGTTCACAAGCTTCATTTGCAACGGCTAATCTTCCTTCAGGCACGGTAAATATTATAGGAGTTCTTTCATACTTCAATACAACAAAACAAATTTCAATTAGAAAT
>JBIPPG010000147.1:0-6393 GCA_044368545.1 Chitinophagales bacterium
CGCTCTACTTGACATACCACCACGATTCCCGTAGGCTTGTGCGTCAGTTGTACCTTGGTTTCTACCTTATTTACATTCTGTCCACCTGCTCCTCCACTTCGCGAGGTTTGTAGCTCTATATCTGCATCTTTTATCTCTATTTCTATCGTATCATCCACCAGCGGATACACATACACCGATGCAAAAGACGTATGACGCTTATTATTGCTATCAAAAGGCGACACACGCACCAGACGATGCACGCCATTTTCCAGTTTCAAAAAACCATACGCCAGCTCGCCCTCAATCTGAAGCGTTACGGACTTAATTCCCGCCACATCGCCTTCGTTTCGGTCTAGTTCGGTTACTTTATATTTTTTATTATTGGCCCACATCAGATACATACGCTCCAGCATCGATGCCCAGTCGCAACTTTCCGTTCCGCCAGCACCCGCATTGATTTTGAGCAATGCACCCAGCTGATCCTCAGGCTGATTGAGCGTACTTTTTAGCTCCAAATTCTGAGTAGCCTCTTCCAGCTGCGCATACGCCGTATCCAGCTCTGCTTCTACTGCCTCGCCCTCTTTCTGAAACTCTAGCAATGTCTCTATCTCTAGCACCCCATTTTCTAGTACTTCATATTCATCCACCCAAAGTTTATTGGCTTTGATAGCTTTCTGAACCGCCTCCGCTTTCTCGCTATGATCCCAAAAATCGGGACGCAAGGTCAATTGCTCTTGCTCTTTTATTTTAAAACGTCTATTCTCGACGTCAAAGATACCCCCATAAAGACCCAACGCGGTCTTTTAGAGCTCTAAAAGACTCTATATTCATCTTTGAAACAATTTTATGTATTATTAAGATGCAATATTACAGCAAAAAACCCAATTTCACTCAAAAATTATAGGATTGGATTTACTTAAAACTGATACAATTTCTGTAAACTTTCCTTTAGATGGGCATCGGCCATAAAGTTTTTCTCTAGGATTTCGGCAAAAGGAATAGGTGTATCCAAGCTGGCTACGCGCATAATTGGGGCATCAAGGTCAAAGAAGCATTCTTCCTGAACTCGTGCTACTATTTCGCCTCCTATACCGCCAAAAAGGCTGTCTTCGTGCAGTACAAGCAACTTTCCTGTGGCACGCACACTTTCAAAAATCGTATTCCAGTCTAGCGGCACTATCGTTCGCAAATCGATCAAATCGGCTGAGATATGAGGCATTGTATCGAGAGCATTGGTAGCCCAATGTACGCCCATTCCGTAGGTAACGATAGTCAAATCCAAGCCTTGACGGACTTTGGCCGCCTTGCCAAAAGGGATATTGTAGTAGCCTATTGGTACTTCGCCTGAAATACTTCGATAGAGTTTTTTATGCTCGAAAAACATCACGGGATTGGGGTCTTCAAAAGCTGTAAGCATCAATCCTTTGGCGTCATACGGATTGGATGGATAAGCAATTTTGAGTCCTGGCGTATGTGCAAACCACGCTTCATTGCTCTGCGAATGAAAAGGGCCTGCCGCTACACCACCGCCCGTAGGCATACGGAAAACCGCTTTTACGGATTGTCCCCAGCGCCAGTGTAGCTTGGCTACATTGTTTATCAATTGATTGAATCCTTCGGTAACAAAATCGGCAAACTGAAACTCCATCATAGAAGGAATGCCATTGATACTCAAGCCTTGAGCCGTACCTACAATAGCGGCTTCGCAAAGGGGCGTATTGCGCACACGAGCCTCACCATATTTGTCTACAAATCCATCGGTAACTTTAAATACACCGCCATATTTGGCAATATCTTGTCCCATTAGTACCAAATCGGGGTGTTTTTGCATCGCTAAATCCAACGCATCGGTAATGGCATCGATAAAACGAACATTTTTAGTTTCGGTACTTGGCGTTTGCTCTTGAAAATCAAAAGGTGCGTATACATCCTTCAATTCCTCTTTGGTATTAGGTACAATTTCGGGCTTAACAATAGTCTTGTCCAAATCGGTGTCGATTTGTAATTTTATAGCTTCTTTTATCGCTTCAAAATCGGCGTCTTGTAAAATATTTTCTGCTTTCAAATAATTTTCAAACCATAAAATAGGATCTTTTTTTGCCCATTCTTCTTGTAAACCTTCGGGATAATATTTGGTACCGCTGGCTTCCTCGTGGCCTCGCATACGGAAGGTCATACATTCTACCAAAAAAGGACGAGGATTGGCCGAAATATCTTTTTTGATAGATTCAATCGTATCTAATACTTCCAAAACATTGTTTCCGTCTATAGAAACCGCTTCCATTCCATAGCCAATGCCTTTATCTACAAAGCTTTTGCACTTAAACTGTTGCTCCGAAGGCGTAGAAAGCCCCCATTGATTGTTTTCTATAACAAAAATAACAGGTAAATTCCAAACAGAAGCCACATTCACCGCTTCGTGAAAATCGCCTTGACTCGCACCGCCATCACCGCTAAAAACAAGACATACTTGACCATTTTTTCTCAATTTATTTCCTAAAGCGATTCCGTCCGCTACACCTAATTGACTGCCCAGATGGGAAATCATTCCTACAATTTTATAATCTTGTGTACCAAAGTGAAAGGAACGGTCGCGTCCTTTGGTAAAACCATCGATTTTTCCCTGAAACTGCGAAAAAAGTTTCTCAAAAGGAATGCCACGGGAAGTGAAAACACCTAGGTTTCTATGCATAGGCAAGATATATTCTTCCTTGTCCAAAGCCATCGTACAGCCCACTGAAATGGCCTCTTGCCCCCACGAAGAGAACCATTTGCTTATTTTGCCTTGACGCAACGCAATCAACATTTTTTCCTCAATCAATCGAGGGGTAATCAATTGCTTATAAATTTCTTTTAATCTTTCTGGAGCGTAATTTCCCTGCATACTCATTTATTTTTTATTAAAAATGAACTGCAAAGGTAATTATTAAAAGATAAAAAACTTGAGTTAATACTAATCCGCACCATCAATTTTTGCTCGTTCTATCGCAAAACTACCTACTTTATTTCCAGTTTGCAAACCTATTTCACAATCACTTCTAAAATGTATAGCTCCATACATTCTTGAAATAGATGCTTCTTTTGCCATATTTTCATATTCCATAGCTTTTTGAGGATTTAAATATCCCAAAATGGTAGCCGCAGCACCGCTAAACGTACTATGTCCCGAAATATAGGAAGGGAAATTGGGCAAACCAATATCGGTTTTAATTCGTGGGTCAAATTGAGAAGGTCTTGGATTGAAATATGTATACTTTGTATTCCAACAAACAATAGCAGCGTCCATTAAAGACATATTGAGTAATGCCATATTTCTAGCCCAACGAACCTCGCTCAAATCCATAGTTACAAAATCATTTGCGGCTATATAATTCCAATGTCCGGGAGGTGTGTAGGTTCTAAGTCCATCTGCCCAAAAATTTGCAATTCTCAACTGTTCTCTCGTTAAATTTTGTTTGATATAATATATTTCATCACATTCTTCTTTGAATTTATTTGAATGAGTAGACGGTGGCGGTCCTGGTCTTATAGCACTTTCCAAGGTAGCCTGACTAAATAAAAAAGGTTGAACTTTTCCAAAAAGAGGTAACATTGGAGGCCTTTCGGGAGATTCTTGACTCTTCCAAGGTATTTCACCTATATCTTCACAATTTTTCTTCAAAGCAGCCCAGTCATTAGGTGTTCCTACAGCAGCTCCTGCTTTATCGGTTCTGGCTCTAGCAATAAACTTAGCCGCAATAGCTTTCCCTATGATTTCACCTGCCTCAATATCACTTCTAACGTTCAAACCTGATAATAATCGAGCCTGTTTATGTTCTTCTGCTTTCTTATTTATATAATCTTGTTCTCCTGGAAACAGCAACTTGAGAATTTCTACAGATGCGGCCATTATAGTAGCTTCTTCACTAGGAAAAGAAGGTGATTTTTTTTGAGGCAACAGCACTTTTATACTATTGTCAATTGTATTTGGGGCGGCTCTATTGTATAATTTTTTATAATAAAAACAAGTAATAGCGGCATCATACTGCGCTGCGCTCAGGTATGCGTATGCTCTTGCCGCGTAAGGTGGATTTGCAAACGGAAAAGTTGGGTACGACAAAGGATTATTTGCATTGGGAACGGGATATGTTCCATCTGGATTTTGATACGGTGGCAAATTGTATTTTGCTACCAATTCTCTCATAATTTCGTTCCATCTCAATACCGAGCCTGCTCCCCAATACTTTAGATTTGACATTTCTTCCGCTGAAATTTCTTTTTGAATACTTTTTATTTCATTAATCTGAAGAATATAGTCTGGCGAAGACGTAGATATTGGCGTAGGGCAAGCAAAATCCTTGGGACTCGAAATAAGGATGGGCTTCCAATCGCCAGCATTTAAATCTTCGTTAATAGGAGATAGCATTTTGTATTGGAGATTATTTTCCAATACTTCTTTGGAACAAGTAGTCAAAAGAAATGTGGTAGTAATAAAAAACAAAGAAAAGAGTAGCTGTTTTTTCATAAATTTTTAATTAAAACTATAAATTATTTTTGTTTTTTTGAAAAGTCAATGATATAAAAAACCCCTGTATTAAATGACGTTGTCTGCCCAATATTTCGACCCTGAATGGTTTGGTTGGCATTAAACACAAAAGATAGTCCATCTAAAAATGGTGCTTCATACTTTAAATTTAGACCAATTCGGGATGCATTCATTTGATTGCTCACAAAGGGCATTCCATTTCTTGGAATATCAAATCCGCCTAACGTATTCATTTGGTCAAAAATTCCTTCAAATATCCAAACGCTGGTTCTATATCCTACTCTTACATTGAAATTAGTCATATTGGGCATATAGACCTCGTTAGAATAATGCATTTCTGTAGTATAATAGGTATTTCTATCGAGAAAAACATTGCTTCTATACATAAATGCACCCGATGCAGTAATCGATAAATTTTTCCTGTGATAATCAAACATCAGTCTAGCAGTACTTACCTTTGAATTTAAACCAATAGATAACGGTAAAAAATCGGGATTATAATTCGAAATAGGATTGGAATATCCACCTAAAGCGATTGTATTAAAATCGCCTCCCAAAATTTCCTTTGAAAAAAACACATATTTAAGCCATAAAGAAATATCTTGAAACCCTTTTTGACCATCCATTACACCTGCGGAAGCATTCGTCCAAATATAAGGAACCGAAAACAAAAAATTTAATTTTTTAGAAATTCCAAAGTTGCCATTTATAGAAATATTAGAAGATGTTACAGTGCCTAAATTTGCATTTTCTCTTTTTAAGTTTCCTTCCCAATATTGACTAAAACTACTTTTGCCATAAGTTGCACCTACACAAAAATAGTTTTTTTGCATCATCAAACCGTCTATTTCAGTTTGACTAAAAACCTGGAATGAAAAAATAAATAAAACAATCGTAAATATAAACTTCATAACTTATTTTAAAACACAAACTTATCCTATTTTACTAAAAATATAGATTTTTTTTCAATTTTGATATTGCTCCCAAGCACTTCTATGCTCTTCAGCTATTTTATCAGCGAGTTTTTGGGGCTCAAGAACCAAGACTCTATTGCCCAGCCCCATTAATTCTTGTTCAAAATCGAAGGTTATGTGAAGATTATAACTATAAATGGATGTTTCCTCATCTTTTGATTCCAGCTTTTGGGATTTGTGAAGCGGCAGCGATTCGATATATTTGGCTTGAAAATTTGTAAAAGACAAAAGCACTCGCTGTGGTTTTCCTGCTTCATAAATAATGCCAAAACTATCGTCGAAAAGCGATGCGACATCAATATGTTCGGGTTTTGAGAAATCTTTATTGGTCATAGCAATGTCCGAAATTCGGTCTATTCCAAATGTTCTAATTTTATCGTTTTCATACGAAATCAAGTACCACCGATTCTTGAATTCCTTGAGTGCCAAAGGCATTACTTCTCGGATAGTAGTATGTTCATCCCAGTTTTTTTTGTGCGTAAAACGGACCATTTTTCCTTTTTTTATAGCTTCCAGAATAAAATTGAAATTTTCCAGACCTAAGGCGCGTCTATTTTCGAGTATCACATAAGGTAAATTTTCGTGATTGTTTTTAATCGTATTTAATATTTCATAATTTTCAAGAAAATTCAAAAACTCCCAATGCCTAGAATCTTTATTTTCGATAAAATAACCTTTATTTTTTCTACAATATTCAATATTTACCTCATACAAAGACCTAATTTCTTTGAAATCGCGTTCTATGGTGCGTTTTGAAATGCCCATTTTTAAGAGTTCATTGACTTCTTTCAAATAATCAAAATTATTTTTGACCAAGTCCAGAATCTCTTCCATAGTAGCGTAATTTTTACTACTTAAAAATTTCATTATCAATAGATAACGATGCAAATATGCTCCTTTTGCCATACAATA
>JBIPPG010000180.1:0-5477 GCA_044368545.1 Chitinophagales bacterium
GAGCGCTTTGCACTCAAAAAATATGGCAATCATAAAGTGAAGATATTCAATTTTGAAGGCGATCCCATTATCTTGAACCTAGTCACTAATGAAGCTATAGTAGGCACAGACTTTGGCGCCGTCAAAAAAATGGAAGAAATTTCCAATTCTTGTAACCCCAAAGCCATAGAGGATATCAAAAACAATCGTTATCGAGTCTTATTCGATGCCATTATAGTATGGGCTCAATCATTAGAAAATTGTAAATAAAAAATGTTATGAAAAGAATAGTTGTATTAGTATTGATAACATATTTAAGTATGTTAAGATTAGAAGGGCAGGTTTTTAAAATCACTTATGGTCAAGGATATGATGCAGGAAATGGAAGTTGTCCTCTTATTTGTTCTCCTTGTATTGGATTAAACTATCCTGTAAACACGATATTTTATTTAGATTCTTTAATAACAATTCCAGGTTCTAATTCTACTTTTAGTATTATACATTCAAGCAAAATCCCAATAAATATTAATAATTACAGTAATTTAGTATATAATAATGCCAGTGGGTGTTCAGATATAAGAGATGCCAGTTCCAATAATGTTAATGATACTTTTACTAATGAATATTGTCAAAATATTATTGCAAATGTTCACCCAATTATCACATTGAAAACAAACGTCGGAAATTTTGTAAATAAATGTTCAAAAGACACCATAGATTTTTTTTCAGATAGCGGTTTTATTCCAAGTAAATACAAATGGGAATACAGGTTATCTGGTAGTGGAAGTAATGGATGGACTGCTTTGCCAAATAATTTTAGTTACATTAATATTCATAAAATTAAATTCACTTTAGAAAGTCTATTTGGAAGTAATTATATGAACTTCATTAATGTGCCATTAGATTTTAGAATAAATTTGGATAATTGTTATAATACGTTATTGGATAGTTCTTATAGATTAAATATCACCTTCTACAAAGCCACTCCAACCATATCTCAATTCCAAGAAATCAAACCACTTTGTTCATACAATCCAAATGGAGGGGGTGCAAAATATACATTTAATAGAGGCTTAACCACAACAGAGACCATAACTTTTACATTATTTAAAAAATTAATCATCAATGGTGTCGAGAATAATGTTGCATTGCAGAATTATACGATACAGCAGACAAATTTAGATGCTTTAAACAGCTATACAATCAATGGATTATCCGAAGGTAATTATTTTTTCATGATGGAAGGTACTGATGGTGCTACAGTTTTATGTAATTTAGATACATTCAAATTTTCATTGACGCCCCCAACTCCAGTTGTCTATACCGTAGATAGTTCTAATGCCTTATGCTACGGAACGTCCAATGGAAAAATTATCTTCCATGCTAGTGGAGGAACTCCCCCTTATATGTACAAAATAATAGATTCCAATTGGTTAAACTTAGATACTATTTCAAATTTATATTCAAAGACCTACCAAGTTTTAGTCAAAGACAGCAGAGGCTGCTATTCAAATCAAGATTCTACTCTAGCAATACAATCCATCACCATCCTCCAGCCCGACTCCCTTCAACTCCGTGTGGATGCGTTTCGCCATCCTCTGGGTTATGGACGACACGATGGATTTGTCAAAGTATCGGCACTGGGAGGCACTTCGCCATACACCTATACATGGAGCAATGGGTTTACGGGCTTAGACAATATTAATCTTGGCGATGGTATGTATCGAGTTACCCTCAGCGATGCACATGGGTGTAGCCTTCAAGATAGCTTTCGGATGATTCAACCCGATCCTCTCGTGGCTGATATAGATACCTTCAAGAAAATTTTATGCCATAGCGATTCCAATGGAAGCCTAGTCGTGCATACTATAGGTGGCGTGAAGCCCTATACTTTTTTATGGAATACAGGACATACCGATAGCATCGTTCACGATTTACCTACAGGTACATATACCGTCACCGTAGTAGATGTAAACGGGAATGATACAACCGCAACGGTCTATCTAGGCGAACCCGATACTTTAAACATTACAGAAACCATCAAACCTGCCAATTGTGCCGAAGCAGCAGATGGCGCAATCGATATCACTCCTTCGGGTGGTGTAGCGCCGTATACTTATGAATGGGTTTATGGACAGCATACACAAGATATTAGCTCGCTTCCAGCTGGCAATTATTATGTATCGATACGAGACAGCAATCAATGCCGCTATGACAAATCCTTTGTCGTGCCATCGCCCAATGCGCTCTCCACGACGATCCTAGCCCAATCACCCACTTGCTACCAAGGAAGTGATGGCCAAATAGAAGTCAAAGCCAAAGGAGGAACCATTCCCTATACCTATCAATGGTCGCCTGTGAATGCGACTCAATCCACCATCAGTCAGTTAAAAGCAGACAACTATACCAGTACCGTGGTCGATGCACAGGGCTGTAGCTATGTCAACTATGCCCTATTGATAGACCCAGCTCAGATTCAAGTCCAAGTGCCACGTGAACTTTATGTATTATGTCTGGGACAAAAATTGGAATTGGATGGATTGGCACTTGCCGATCCCAATGTAACCTATCTATGGACTTCGGACAAAGGCTATTCAAACAACCAAAGCTTTGTATCGCTCGAAGACTCTGGAAAATATACCCTTACGGTAAAGAATAGTAAAGGATGTATTCAATCGGACGTATTTGAAATAAAGCGAAGTGGAGAGACTATTACGTCCAATTTTTTGGTAACATCGGTCGCATACAACGATACCACCTTACTAGCAGTCAATGTGGGTACATCTTATGACCGTGCCTTATGGCATCTACCTGTAGGAGCTAATGCAAAAGTACAAAATGATTCCATCCTAGAATTTAGGATTGCTTCCAATGGAGAATATACTCTAGGTATGACTGCCTATAAAGGACAATGCGAAGAAACGATGGAAAAACGTATTAAAATAGTGTCGCGCCCCAATTTAATAAACAAAGACAGCGTTATGCATCAGACCTTGATTCAGCTCCTCGAAATGTATCCCAACCCCAATCAAGGATTGTTTACCGTCCATGCACAATTGTATGAAAAAGCCGATTTGCAAATACGAATCATCAATCTATTATCCAATGCCGTGGTCTATACCTCTCTTCAAGAAGGTAACAACGAATATACAGTTCCTATAGATATACAACAGTCAGCATCTGGTGTATATATTATTATGATTGAAACAAAAAAAGATAAACAGGTCTTGAGATTGATTAAAAATGGATAAACAATGAAAATAAAGTTATAATACCATATATACATTCAAAATAGTCCAATTTTAATTGTTCTATTTGAATGTTATAACGATATTTCCAACTCTAATTCTTATAAAATAGTTAAAGTCATTTTGAAAGTATTATTGGTTTATAAATTTTACTTTCAAACTGCAAGCTATCTGACTACATTCAAGAAAATTTTTTTGGCTAAAATATTATTGAATCGAAACACAATATCTTTATAATTGATAATATCGATAACCGTTCCTACAAAACAAAAACCTGCGGTAAGCAAATATAATACGCCAAACGCTATATCATTGACATAAAAACGCTGAATTCCTGCAAAACCACTAAACCCAAATAATGTGAAAACAAGCCCAAGATTTGGGTCTTTGCGTTCGAGTCTATACAATCGCAAAAAATTGATTTTTTGCTCTTCGGTCAAATTTTCGGTCAACTGCACCAACATTTCAATTTCATTGACTTCAATATTTGGGAGCAAGTACAATATTTCTTTAAATTCCATAATCTTCTATTTTATTGATTAGATACTAAAATCTATTATTGGTTACAAAAAAAGATTTATTGACTTATCTTTGCTCCACATAAATTTTGATATAGCATGAATCTAAATCATTTGACTACCGAATCTCAATCTTTGTATCAAAACTTGGAAAATGAGAGTTTTGAAAACATCCTTTCTTGGATGAATCAAGAGGACAAAAAAGTAGCCTTGGCTGTAGAGAAATGCATTCCTGATATTGAAAAAATGGTAACACATGCATTGCCAAAATTAAAATCGGGAGGCAGAATGTTCTATATTGGTTCGGGAACCAGTGGTAGATTGGGCGTGGTAGATGCTTCGGAACTTCCTCCTACTTTTGGGGTGGCTTTTGAAAAAGTAATAGGCATTATAGCTGGTGGCGATACTGCTATTCGCAAAGCGGTAGAAGGTGCCGAAGATGATCAAGAACAAGGCTGGAACGACCTTAATGCTTGGCATATCAATCAAAACGATATTTTGATTGGGATAGCGGCTAGTGGACGTACTCCTTATGTAATAGGAGCAATGAAAAAATGCAAAGAAAATGGAATAGCTACCGCTTGTATCACTTGCAATGAAAAAGCAGAAATGCTTCCTTTTGCAGATTTTCCTTTAGTGTCCGAAGTTGGTCCAGAGTTTATTACAGGCAGTACTCGCCTCAAAGCGGGAACGGCTCAGAAATTGATCCTGAATATGATAAGCACTTCGCTAATGATAAAACTGGGTCATGTGAAGGGAAATAAAATGGTAGACATGCAACTTTCCAATAAAAAATTGGTAGAGCGAGGTGCTAAAATGATAGTAGACGAAATACAAATTCCTTTGGAGGAAGCTAGAGCATTATTGCTAGAATATGGCAGCGTAAGAAATGCAATAGCCAACTACAAAAAATAGCCCTTGACGAATCAAAGGCTATTTAAAAATGTTTTGCAAAAATTTTTAAAAACTAAGGTTTTATTAGTTTTATTGTTGTATCGTTTGATTTGATTAAATAAATGCCGCTACTCATTCCACTAAAATCAACATTGTATTTTTGACCTGGTTTGACGCTGTATAATTTAGACACTTCTTTTCCCAAAATATTATAGATAGCTATTTCATTTTCAAAACTTAAGGTTTCTATTACTACGTTTTGATTTGAATAAAAAGCTTTCAAATTATTATTCTTACTTGTATTCACTATTTTGCTTGTAAGTTTTTTCACTACTACTTCTTTGGCTGCTACTGGCAATGTCAAAGGCAATTTGTTCATACTAGAATCTACCATAAGTGCTTTGGTAATATTAAACTTAGGTTTGGCACCATCTATCAATCCCAATACATCTTCAATTACAATTTCGATTATTCCCATTTCGCCACCTCCACTGCTGTTGATGCCATTTTTTTGAGAAATTGCGATATCAAATTCACCCGATTTTGAATTATTGTAGGTAAACTGCAATACATTTGTATTGTTCATAAACCAATTTGAAGGCTTGAATTTGATGGTTTGAGCTTTCATAAAACTGGTATCATATTGAACTGTAAACGCTATTCCATACGAATTTGAAACTCTATCATTGGAAGCGCCCAATGCTACTTGAATTTGAAATACTTTATCGGTATTAGACACTTTAAAGGTATCTGCGCAGGTCAATACAAAAGATTTTCCACCTAGAGGACTATACAATTGATTAGGAATATTCAGCGATTGGTTATAATTTTTATAAAC
>JBIPPG010000148.1:0-6374 GCA_044368545.1 Chitinophagales bacterium
AGTCTACAATAGGCAAGGTCCATACAAAATTGTATAGACAGAATAAAAGTGCGAACCCTGTTCCTACAAAAGTAATACTGTCTTGAATTTTTGAAGCAAATACAGGCTTAATATCATTTTTGTACCAAACTAAAAATAAAGATAATATAGTCAAGAAAATATCTTTGTAAAACGTTACCCATGGCTTTAATTTCATAAAATCGCCAAAACAGCCACAATCGGTTACTTTCATTTTGGTAGCGGTAAATTCGCAGGCAAGACAGCTTCCACTCATTTTGCAATAAGCCAAAAAACCAACGAAGAGAAACAAAGAAAGCGAAAGGGCTTGTCTTCTTTTGGTGTCATTATTTAAAAGACTGCTGATAAGTATTAGCACGAATAAAAATAAAGGAACTAAAACTCCCATTTTGGTAATACAATGCCCAGAAAGGAATGAATATCCTGTAAGGAAAAGGAAAAAGATATTGATAGCCAGCATTCCAAAAGTAGATAATATAGCGCGCCATCCTATCAATAATGCTACACCTAGTGCTATTTCAAACACTATCATACTCACGGAAAATAGCACATCGTATTCTTCCATCTTATACCAAAAATCGGCCATTCCATCTTGTGCAAAACTGCCAAAATAATCGTGCAATTTATAAGCCGTCCCCAGTGGGTCTATGGCCTTGACTACGCCCGAAAAAATAAATAAAAGTCCTAAAAATGTTTGTACAAACGTAAGAAAAATCCCGTTTGCTTTTTGTTTGAAGAGTCTAAATCCTACTACGAATGCAGACACAATAGCTATTGCTATAAATAATTTTTCTACTGTCATTTTTTTTAACTTTTTTGGTATGTGCAAATATCGAATATTTTATACTATTTTCAATAAAAATTTAGTTTTTTTATCATTTTTTCAGAAACTATTTTAAAAAGCGTCTTGTTTTATTTCCAAATAGATTAAATTTGTAATTCAAAAATAGATAAATTATGTATCAAATATTGTTTATACTCGTAATGGGCGGTTCTTTTTTAGTGCAAATGATGCTAAAAAGAAAAATGAATAAGTATTCTCAAGAAGCCAATCCATTGGGATTGACAGGAAAGGAAATCGCTGAAAAAATGCTTAAAGATAATGGTATTTATGATGTTCAGGTCATCAGTACGCCTGGGCAATTGACCGATCATTACAATCCGCAAGATAAAACCGTAAATCTTTCAGAATTGGTTTATGCCTCTAATAGTATCACTGCTGCGGCTGTATCCGCACACGAATGTGGACACGCTGTTCAGCATGCTACCGCTTATGCTATGCTTGGTTTTAGAAGCAAAATGGTGCCTATGCTTAATATTTCAAGCAAAATTATGCCTTTTGTATTGATGGGTGGATTTTTCCTATTGTTGAAAGGTGGTAGTCCTATTCCATTAATGTTTGGCGTATTATTGTATGGATTGACTACACTTTTTGCATTCGTAACCTTGCCTGTAGAATTTGATGCGAGCAATAGAGCCTTGGCATGGTTGGATAGCAAAGGATTGAGTGGCGATAGTTATGACAAAGCAAAAGATGGACTTAAATGGGCCGCTATGACGTATGTATTGAATGCGGTAGCCTCTTTGGTGAATTTATTGTATTATATTTCAATTTTAAATAATAGAAGAAGTTAAAAAATTATGTTTCAAAATATTTCGCAAGAGCAATATCTTCAAATGATTGAAGAGCAAGATGTAATAGCTATAGACGTGCGTACAGCGCCTGAATATAATGAGTTTCAATTGCCAAAAAGTTTGGTAGGATTTGATTGGAATTCGGGAGAATTCTATGACAAAGTAGAAGAATTGGACAAGTCAAAGAAATTGATTTTTATCTGTAGAAGTGGCAATAGAAGCATGCAAGCTTGTATGTTTTTGGCTTCAAATGGCTTTGAATACCTTTATAATTTGGAAGGTGGTGTTATGAATTGGAATTAATTCAAAAAAATAAGGTTTTAAACAAAAACCGTTTATTTTTGCGACTTAGTTTTCTGCTCATGCAAGGTTTTTATCGATTTTTTTATCTAATATTTTTGGTGCTGATATGTTCATGCGCCAATATCGTAATGCCCACGGGTGGAGAACGCGATACTGTGCCTCCCAAAGCAGTAGCTTCGTATCCTGGAGTAAATGAAACGGGATTTAAAGACAATAAAATTGCTATCAAATTCAATGAGTTTGTAGAATGGAACAATCCCAATCAAAATGTAATTATTTCGCCTTTTATTGATGGAGAAATTTTGACAAAAATTCATGGAAAAACCGTTTTTATCCAACCTCGAAATGGTTTTTTGCCCGATAAAACCTATACCATTCAATTAAATAATGCCATTAAAGATTTTAATGAAGGAAATATTTTACCCTCTTATACTCATAAATTTTCTACGGGAAATCAATTGGATAGCTCCAATGTGCAAGTTCAAGTGAAAAATATTGAAAAAGAAGACGCTACAGATGCTTTAATAGTGTTTTGTAAAGATAAAAATAGTTTTTTTGAAAAAAAATATGAATATATGTCTATGGCATCAAAAGGGCAAGCACTTTTTGATAATTTAGATGCTAAATCATATTATTTGTTTGCATTTTTGGATAGTAATTTTAATAAAAAATGGGATGAAAATGAACGCGTAGCATTTTCGGATGCCCGAATTTCTCGAAAAGATACCTTGAATCAAATGCTTTTATTTCCACAAACAATTGAAAAAAACACCGCTATTGCCGATAATTTTCAATTTGGAAGTTTTGATTTGAATTTTGTACAATCCATAAAAAATTTAGAAATAATTTCACCCAGAATTCAGTCGGTTTTTATACATCCTAAAAAATATAAAATACTCTTTCCTCCTCTTGAAAATGCGGGAAAGTTGATTTTCAAAGTAGATGGCATACCAGATACAATTGAATATAAAGCAAATGAGAAAAAAGTAGATTTTGAATGGGTGGGCTATGATAGAAGTAGAGAAATAGAAAAATTGCGCTATGATTCTATTGAAATTCAATGGAATGCGAAAATATCAAAAGTAGATTTAAAGAAAATATTTCTAAAAAAAGATACGTCTTTTGTAGCGTTGAAAGGCTATTTTGAAGGTGAAAAATGGATAATTACAAATTTAGAACCTAATACCAACTATACGCTAAATATAGATAGTGGTGCGTTATTTGCTTCAAAATACGTGTGTAAAAAACTAGAGTACGCAATTACTACCGTAGAGAAAAATCAATTTAGAGAAACCTTGAATATAAAAGTAGATGGCGAAACCAAAAATGCATTAGTGGAAGTATTTGTAAATAAAAAACGAATGTTTTTTGATATTTCGCAAAATTCCCTGATAAGCTTGAAAAATGTAATCAATTCAACCTTGAGTTTTGTCTTTTTTTATGATACAAATAAAAATGGAAAATGGGATAGTGGCGATGTACGGAAAGCTATTCAACCCGAAAAATTAATTCGTAAAGAATTGAAACTTGAAGGCGTTCAGGGGTTGTATACGATTTCGTTGTAAGGTTTAGTTACATTTTCTTATTATTTCTAGAAATTTTGTTTTAATAAATCTAGAAATTCTTTTGGCGTCATAACTGATAGTGAACTATGTTTGTAATCTTTAATGTTTCTAGTTACAATGATTTTAATGTTGGAAGTATTTTCTGCCGAATAGTTTTGTAAAGCATCTTCAAAGTCTTTAAAATTAGAATAAAGAGATTTTTTAATTGTTTCTTTATCTGTTAATGCAATATTTAAAATAGTCAGTAATTTTTTTATGCTTTCAATAACTATGTGATGTTTTGCAGTTTTTTTCAATAAATAATATATATTGCTAATCATTATTGCCGTAACATATCCTTCTATTTGCTTAGTTTCACATAGTGCTAAAATTTCAGAAGCTTCAGATTCAAAAGGTTTCCTGTCAAATAGCAAGTCTAGAATCACATCGGTGTCAATTAAAATTTTTATCATTTCAAGTATTTTTCTTCAAGGCTTAATCTTAGTTCCTCTTTATAATTTAAATTATCTATATTTTTAAATGAACCTCTCAAAGAATCTACAATAGGTGTGGAATTTGTTTTAATATTTTCGTCTTCATAAGTTAAAGATTTTAAGTAATTTTCAATTAAATCAGAGAGGCTACGCTTATTTTTTTTTGCATAAATTTTTGCTTTTATAATAATATTTTGCTCTAATGTTAAAGTTAATTTAGTATCCATTTTTTTTATTACAAAAATAAGTAAAATTTTTTATACGTGTAAATTATTTTATTTAAACACGTGTTTATGTTGTTTGATATAAAAAAGAAGCCTCCATTTTATTACTAAAACAGAGGCTTCTAATTCTAAAAAACCTAAAACAAAAACTATTATTGATACAACGGATATGTTGTAGCTTATATTGTGGTAAGATACAATTATTTTTAAAATTTATTTAAAAAGCCTTGTTTTAAAGCTTTTGGAACTAAAAAATTTCTATAGAAATAGGGCAGTGGTCGCTATGCTCCGCTTCGTTGTGTATTGAAGCAGATTTAAGTTCCTTTTTCAATGAATCTGAAACCGAGATATAATCTATACGCCAGCCTTTGTTTTTTGGACGAGCGCCTGCTCTGTATGTCCACCAGCTGTATATGTCTTTTTTTTCGGGATGAAACAATCTAAAACTGTCTTGCATACCTCCTCCAAACCATTTATCCATCCAAGCGCGTTCTTCGGGCAAAAATCCCGAGCTATTTTTATTGCCTTTTGGGTCGTGAATATCGATTTCTGTGTGAGCAATATTATAGTCGCCCACAACGATTACGTTTTTGTACTTCGCATTTATCTGTTGAATATAATCGTAGTAAAAATCCAAAAATTCCATTTTGATGTCTTGGCGAATATCGCCCGAACTTCCCGATGGGAAATAGGTATTGACAAGATAAAAATTATCAAATGCAAGAGAAATAACTCTCCCCTCAAAATCATATAATTCATGATTGCATCCTATGATTATTTCGTTGGGTTCAATTTTACTCAAAATAGCTGTGCCACTATATCCTTTTTTCTGCGCACTATACCAATACGTTTTGTAACCCAATTCCTCAAAAAGGGCTTTGGGAATATCTTCGTCGTTCGCTTTTATTTCTTGAAAGCAAATAATATCGGGATTTTCTTGCGCCAGCCAAGCCACCAATCCTTTGTTTACCGCTGCACGTATGCCGTTGACGTTGTATGAATAAATTTTCATTTTATCTTTATTTTAAAATTTAATACTATTTCATTTTATCCAATCTTTCTTGCAATCTATACATTTCATCGCGGAATGTAGCTGCATCCAAAAAGTCTAGTTTTTTTGAAGCTTTTGTCATTTTTTGCTTCAGTTCGGCTATTTTTTTGGTTAAATCTTCTTTTGAATAGCTCACTTCATCTTCGGCGGCTATATTGAGCGGCGATTCGGGCATGATATAGCTACTTTCTCTAATGTCAATAACCGATGTTTGCTTAAAGATTTCATCATTGGATTTGAAGACTGTAGTAGGTGTAATATGGTGCAATGCGTTATATTCTGCCTGAATGATTCGTCTTCTATTGGTTTCGTCAATAGTTCGCTGCATAGATTTTGTAATTTTATCGGCATACATAATCACAAATCCATTAGAATTTCGTGCCGCTCTCCCCGAGGTTTGTGTCAGCGATTTTTCATTTCTCAAAAATCCTTCTTTATCGGCATCCAAGATAGCTACCAACGATACTTCGGGCAAATCCAATCCTTCTCTCAATAAGTTGACACCTATCAATACATCAAAAGTTCCCATTCTCAATCCACGCAATATTTCCACACGATCCAGTGTATCTACATCGCTATGAATGTAGCGCGCTTTGATATTTAGATTTCCAAAATATTCATTGAGCTCTTCCGCCATTCTTTTGGTAAGCGTAGTCACCAATACACGCTCATTTTTTTGTATGCGTTTTTCTATTTCAGCAAGCAAATCATCAATTTGATTCAACGAAGGTCTTACATCAATAATTGGATCCAAAAGTCCCGTAGGTCTTACGATTTGTTCTACAATCACTCCCTCACTTTTTTCCAATTCATAATCGGCAGGCGTAGCCGTTACATATATTTTTTGTTTGGTTTTGTTTTCAAATTCTTCAAACTGCAAAGGTCTATTGTCCAATGCCGATGGCAATCGAAATCCATATTCTACCAAGTTGGATTTTCGCATTCTATCGCCTGCATACATAGCTCTTACTTGAGGCAATGTCACGTGACTCTCATCTATTACTACCAAAAAATCGTCGGGAAAATAATCGAGAAGACAGTATGGACGTTCGCCCACATTTCGTCTATCCAAATAGAGCGAATAATTCTCAATCCCACTGCAATA
>JBIPPG010000208.1:0-4938 GCA_044368545.1 Chitinophagales bacterium
CGGATTATAAAGAATAAAATCCAAGATGAATCAGCGTTTACGAAATATCCGTGAAATCAGTGTTCCATTATTATTTTTGCACACGGATAAACACGGATGTAAACAAACACGGATTATAAAGAATAAAATCCAAGATAAATCAGCGTTTACGAAGTATCCGTGAAATCAGCGTTCCATTATTATTTTTGCACACGGATTAATAATTAATAAAATATTTATTTAGGATTTATTTGCTCTATTCTTACTGAATTATTATTTTTGCACACGGATAAACGCAGATGTAAACAAACACAGATTTTTAAATTATAAAAATATGTTACAAGAACAAAAACTAACCGAACAAATTATTAAAGTGTATTATGATGTATACAACGAGCTAGGATATGGTTTTCTCGAAAAAGTATATCAAAATGCAATGTTTATAGAACTCAAATCAAGAGGTTTTTTTGTAGAAGCACAAAAGCAAATTAAAGTGAAATACAAGGGAATTGAAGTTGGGGAATATTATGCGGATTTAGTAGTAAATGAAAAAATTATCATAGAGTTGAAAGCGGCCGAGTTTGTAGTAAAAGAATTTGAAGCGCAATTGCTAAACTACTTGAGAGGAACTGAAATTGAGCTAGGATTGTTGTTTAATTTTGGCAAAAAACCAGAATATCTCAGAAAGATATTTAGTAATGATAGAAAATAAAAAACAACTTGATAATACCTAAAAATTTTGAACTAAATACAAATACAACGGCATCCCTATAGTAATATTTACGGGAAAAGTGACCGCCAGCGCCATTGGCAGAAATAATCCTGGGTTTGACTTAGGTACGGAAATTTTCATCGCTGCTGGAACGGCAATGTACGACGCACTCGCGGCCAAGATTGCAAATATAAATCGGCTCGATATATCTTCGGTTACAAAACTACTTAATATAGCAAAAAGACTTCCATTGACAAGAGGGATAAGAATGGCAAAAATTAGTGGAAACCAACCTAGTGAAAAGAATGACTTTAGTTTTTTGCCACTTAAGATACCCATATCGAGAAGAAAAATAGCCAAAAATCCTTTGAACAAATCATTTGTAAAGGGCTTGATGCCTTCGGCTTGTTTGGCATTGGCAAGAAATCCTATTACGAGGCTTCCCAAAATCAAAAGCACACTTCCATTGGTAAATGAGTGTTTTATGGCGATGGATTTCTTTATTTTTTCATTTTCATTTTTATTACAAATAGAAATTAGCAACAATCCCATAATAATTGCAGGAGACTCCATCATAGCCATAATAGCTACCATGTGCCCTTGAATATTGAGCTGTATCGATTCTAGATACGAAACTGCTGTGACAAATGTAACCGCACTCACCGAGCCATACGACGCTGCAATTGCCGCAGAATCATATATGTTTAGTTTTTTCTTGAGTATAAAAAACGTATAAAGGGGGATGAACAATGAAATAAAAATACCAAACAAAATAGACAGAAAAATCTCGGTATTGAAATGCTCGTGCGACAATTCTTGTCCGCCCTTGAACCCTATCGAAAATAAAAGGTAAATAGATATAAATTTTGAAGAATTTTGTGGAATTTCTAAATCGCTTTTGAGATATACGGATATGATTCCCAAAACAAAAAATAGGAGTGCAGGATTTGATAAATTGTCAAATAGTAGATTAAAATTCATATACTTTGTTTTTGATTTCTTTTTTAAGATTATTAAATTTGTCTGTGATAACGCCCTGAATTTCTGCTTTTTCCGATTCAATGAGCTCTTTGAAAATATAGGAATTTGAGAATTCTTGAATCTGCATAAAAAGGTTTATTTTAGCTAAATTATATTGCTGTCTCTGTAAGGATTGATTGTGAAACATAGAAAAATAATGAGAAACATAGTATTCTTGAAGTATTTGAAATGCAAAGGATTGGTCATTGTTTTTTTGCAATGTATTATTTATAAATCTACATTTTATATCATTTACAAAGAAAATCTTTTTGATTTTTTCATTAATAATAATGTCTTTGACGCTGGACAAGAAATCAATATTGTCATATTGAACAATTCCAGCACTGTAGGTCATAAATAATATATCGTCGCCATATTCTTTTCTCAAAAAATGTTCAATATTTGAAAAGGGACAAATGATAAACAACTTATTTTCTTTCATATTCTTATATTTTTTGGTTGATTAAATATTTATTTTTTAATAGCCCTGTCTATTCGGTCATTAATTGTTTTCCCTATAGACTGAAAAGGAGGCCTTTCGATAATGATAAGGTCTAGGTTTTCATTGTCAAGCCTGTGAAGCGCAGCGTAAAAATTTTTGGCAGCTTCTTCCAAATTGTCATTATTTGTAATCAATTCTAGTTTGATTTCTTTTTGATTTAGCGTATAATTCTTGAAAGCGACTATCCCCATTTTTATATTTGGATAGAGTTCTATTGTATCCAATAAATTGGTCGTAGCAATGGTGAATGTGGTAGGCGCATAATGTTTTGACAACATACCCGGAGCCATTGGAGCGTTGTTTTCAGAAATATTGTACTGCATTTCTCCCGCCAATAATTCAATTTCTTCAATGGGAATAGCGCCATGACGATACAGGATTGCCTTTTCATTTTCAAATCCAATAATAGTAGATTCCATACCTTTTTCGCACGTGCCGCCATCAAGGATGAGTTTAATATCATGTTCAAAATAGTTTTTTACATGAATAGCTTGTGTGGGACTGATGGTTCCAAAAGGATTGGCGCTAGGTGCCGCCAGTGGAAAATCCAAAAGATTGAGGAGCGATAAAGTCATTGGATGTCTTGGTATTCTTATGGCTACCGTATCTTTTCCACCCGTAACGATATGAGGTACGTGAGATTTTTTTTTCAAAATCATAGTTAAGGGCCCAGGCCAGAATTTATCGGCTAACTTGTATGCAATTTGCGGAATTTCTTCCGCTAGGTCATCCATTTTTTCTTTGGATGCAATGTGAACAATTAATGGGTTATAAAAAGGTCTTTTTTTGGTTTCAAAAATCTTTTTTATAGCATCTTCATTCAATGCATTTCCAGCCAATCCATATACGGTTTCGGTAGGAATAGCTATAATATCTCCTTTTTCAAGCAATTCTTTTGCGTAAACTAAATCGGCATTATTCATACGGGGTTCTTTTTTTTTTAAGGATTACAATAATTACAATACATCGGCTCTTCAAATTTTTTGTTATTTGGATACCAAATTTCTTCTTCGTGCATACAAGATTGACATTGTTTTATGGCTTTTAGGGTGCTTTCTGTTGGGAAATTACAAAAAACACATGGCAGTCCCTTTTGCATAGTTACAATTTCAAATCCTGGCGCCAAACATTTTGTACATTTCGAATTTATTTTTTGGATCAGCTTGAAAGTCAATTTTTTAATTACTTCCATACGAGTGGGATTATGCATAGCTCTCATATCTGTTTCAATTTGAACAGAATTTGCATTTTTTTTGAATTCGTGAAATGTTTTTACTAATGTTTTTTCATTTCGTATGCCTTTTTCTATTTTGTAAGGGGCTGACGTTTTTAGAATCAAACCGTGAGAAGGAAAATCTACTTTTCTAGCAAATTGGAGCAATTCGTCTTCATGCTGTATTGTACTATTAGTAAAATTTGTATGCGTAGTAGCTTCTTTTACAATAATTTCCATATTTTTTTCTGCGTCATAAAGCATCATATATTCTTCCGAAAAAGGGGCGAAAAGTATGTAAGGATGTGCCCCAAACGAACCCTCCGAGGCTATGGATATTTTAAAATCGGTTCCTTCCAATCCTTTTTTACATTTCATTCGCAAGGTAGCAATAGGGTCTTCGATTCGTTCAATTTCTCCACAAAACGTTCCTAAAAGATCGGTATCAAAATGAGTAGCCACAGAGGTCTTTGCCTTTAAATGCTTCGAAATTAAAGGTGAAATGACTTTCTCTTTTTTATGTTTTGTCACTATCAAAATTTCTCTATTTTCAAACATCTCTTTCGTGTGACTTTTTTATTAGAAATAATATGGACACAATCGATATGCCAAAAAATAAATTTTCTCGTATCACATCCTCTTGACAAAGTCCCAAAAGCCCATTTATAAATATAAATACAGAAATTAAAATCATTTGATACTTGTACATTTCTAAATATTTTGCAAAAATATAGAGATGATTTATAAATAAATATTTATCTTTGTTATCCAAAATATTAATAATATTTATGAATTATACACTTAATCAATTACAGATATTCTTAAAAATAGTACAGACAAATAGTGTTACGAGAGCTTCCAAGGAGCTAAATTTGACTCAGCCTGCGGTGTCTATTCAGCTTAAGAATTTTCAAGACCAATTTGACATTCCACTGACCGAAGTGGTAGGTAGAAAATTATACGTTACCGATTTTGGAAAAGAAATAGCCGAAGCGGCCGAAAATATTATCAATCAAGTATATGCTATCAATTACAAAACCCATGCTTTCAAAGGACAGTTATTTGGTAGATTGAGAATATCGGTTGTCTCTACAGGTAAGTATATTATGCCTTATTTTCTTGCCGATTTTTTGAATAATAATCCTGGCGTAGAATTGATTATGGATGTGACCAATAAGACTAGCGTAGTAGAAAGCATAGAGCTCAATGAAGTCGATTTTGCATTGGTTTCTATTCATCCTCAAATTCAAACTATTGAAAGAATGGACTTGCTCAAAAATAAACTTTATATGGTAGGGAATTCAGAAAAAATGACTAAGAGTGATACCTATAATTTAGATGATTTTAGCGATATTCCATTGATTTTTAGAGAAAAAGGGTCGGGAACCCGTCAAGTAATGGAATCCTTTGTAGAACAGAATTTTTTGCCTACAAGAAAAAAAATAGAATTGACCTCCAATGAAGCTGTAAAACAAGCGGTTTTGGCAGGATTGGGATGTTCTATTATGCCCT
>JBIPPG010000018.1:0-15828 GCA_044368545.1 Chitinophagales bacterium
ATCAAAAATGAATTGTCAAATGATGATTTAAAAATTATCAATATGAAAGGACTGCCCATTGAAACTACGTGGAGCCTTATATGGCAAAAAAGCAAGAAACATGCTCCTGTTTCTATTGCATTTTTGGAATATTTGAAGGAGCATAAAGCAGAAATCGTAAAAAAACATTTTAACTGGTATGAGTTGTATTAATTTTTTATTCTGTGCATTTTGAACTAGATCTTAGGTAGCTTTTGTTGTTATTAAACAAGAAATTGTTTAGTATAAAAAAGGTAATTAAAACAGAATAATATGACAAAAAAATATATGATATTTGTTTGCACTTCAATATTATTTGAGGTTATTCACACTCAACGTCCTGCGAAGCAAAAGGTGAATTCTTTTTGTATAATTTTAGAGAGGTAAATAAATTTTAGTTTGATATATTTATTTTTTAAGTACATCAATCATTTTATCAAATTTCTCTCTTAACTCAATTCTTGGATTCCACTTAATATCCTGTTTATCCTCTTTATGTCTTGGCACGATATGAAAATGAATATGAAAAACATCCTGTTGTGCTTCGTTTCCAGAGCTATTTATTATTTGAACATTTTCGATTCCAATTTTTTCTTTATATAAAGTTGATAGTAGTTTTATAGCAGACATTATTTCTTTTAGTTCAAATTCTGGAATATCAAAGATGTCCTTAAAATGTTTTTTTGGAATTATAAGTGTGTGATATTCATTTACTGGATTATTATCAAAAAATGCATAGACATACTCATTTTCATATACTTTCCACGATTTGACTTTTTCTTGAGAAATTTGGCAAAATATACAGTCTCTCATATTATTTTCTTAAAAAATTAAATTATGTCATCTAATGTTCGGCAGCTTGCCGAAGGGCGGTTTTTAAAAGAAGATTTTTATTCTTCAATTATTTGTTTTGTCCATCATTTTCTCCTTTGTTTTTTTTTCGTTCTTTGTTAATAAGTTGCAAGAAACTAATAAAGTTCCTGTAAGTGCTAATGATTGTATAATTTTATTTTTCATTTATTTTAAGTGTTAAGTTATTGAATTTATAACAGTTTTGCAAAATTGCCTAAAAATGCCAGTTAGCAGCTCGTGCTTTTTTGTCCAAGAAGTTATGGGCTTCAATATTTGCATTCATTTTATTTTCTGACTGCTTTTAGTTTTTCAATTTCTTCTTTCCAAAGTTGTCTTCCATTAACAACGAATTTTTCTGATTTTCCACCCAGTGTTGTGACTGAAAGTCCATTAGGAATTATTCCAAGTGTGTTGAAAAAACTTACTTCTCTTATTTGTTCAAGGTCTATAATTTGTCCGTGGTTTTGAATATTGAAACTATGAGATTGAAATTGAAGTTTATCTGTTAGAAGATAAAGTTTGCCACCGACTGCTTCACCATTTATAAAGTGATTTGCACCTCCTGAACGAATAATTGGTTTACCTTCAAGATTTTCAATTTGCGTTTGCTTCTTAACAGTGTTAGAAGTCACAAAGAAATATATGATTGTCCCAAAAAAAAGTCCAGAAATTGGACCAACGGTTAAAGCGTAATGAATATCAAATCGAAAAGCAAAAAAAAGTCCCATTAATATTCCAAATGCGATTCCAGCTAAAATTGAATTTCTAATTTCTATCATTATTTATTTTGTTTTATTTGTTTTTTGTCGATTAGTTTCAAGTTTGCACGGTCGTCACAGCTTGACCTCTATCTCGTTAATTTAAGCAATTATAATACAATTTCTTCAAATGCAATATTTTTTTCTTTATAAAAATGGTCGATAGGGATCATTTTTATTTATTGCGCATATTTTATAAAAATATAAAACATCCTCATTTGTTTTATTTATCGTAATATTGCAATATTAAAATATAGCAATTATGAAATTATCAGAATTGAAGCAAGTATTGAGTCAAGTGGATGCACTTTTTTTTCAAAAAGAAGATGGTACCAAGATTCCTACGCATTTTCATATTACAGAAGTGGGAAAGATTACCAAAAATTTTATAGACTGCGGTGGCACGGTACGTGAGCATTCGGTGGTAAATCTTCAATTGTGGGAGAGTGTGGATGTGTGGCATCGGTTGACTGCTGAGAAATTGTTGTCTATCATAGCCCTTTCGGAGTCAAAATTGCAGATAGCAGACGATGAAATAGAAGTGGAATATCAAGGAGCTACCATCGAAAAGTATGGATTGAGGTTTTATGAAGGCGTTTTTATACTTACCAAAACTCAAACGGACTGTTTGGCGCAAGACAAATGTGGCATTCCAGAACTTGTAAATACGGTGAAAGAAAAAGTATCGGGCTGTTGTACACCGGGCGGTGGTTGTTGCTAAAAAAGGAAGGTATGGGAATTACAAAATCTTCGCTTTTTAGCGATTCTCAAAATCAGTTGGCGCTGATTTTCAAAGCGCTTGGACATCCTGCACGCGTGGCTATTTTGGAGTATTTGCTCAAGGCAAAATCTTGTATTTGTGGCGATATAGTAGATGAGTTGCCCTTGGCGCAGCCTACTATTTCGCAGCATTTGAAGGAATTGAAGTCGGCTGGCATTATTCAAGGTACGGTGGAAGGAACGTCGGTTTGCTATTGTATCCATTCGCAAAATCTGCTGTTAATTAAGGCATTTATAGAAGAAATGTCTATGTGTAATCCTGAAAATAAATGTTGTTAAATTTTAAATAAATGAATAAGTTTAAATCTATCTGGGCTAGTATTACGGGAAGTGTCAGTTCGGTTATTCCATTATTATTTGCTTGCTGCAAAAGTGGTGCTTGTGTAGGCGTATGTGCCAGTCCTATTACCTCATTGTTCGGGATTTCTACGGCAGGCTTGGTGTCTTCGTCTTGGTTTGGGTTTTTGGAGCCTGTTTTGATAGCAGTAAGTGCGGTGTCGTTTACTATTTCGTATTACAATATTTATGTATTGCCCAAATATACTACTAGCTGTGACACTGATTGCGATTGTGCGCCATCACCCGAAAAGAAAAAGCAGGAATTGTACTCAAAAATAATTTTTTGGGTAGGATTGATAGCCAGTTTGGTGTTTTTCACCTATTTTGAAGTGCAAAAACATCGAGTAGCTACTCAAAAAATGGCTACCGAAGTGGTGGAAGAGGCGTGCTGTGCCAAAGGGGAATCGTGTGAAAAATAATTTTAACCCAAATTACGCATTAGATTATTACAAAGTAATAAAATAAGGCGTTAGTTGGGTTTAATCCCGTAAATGGATTGTTTCAATCAATGTTAAATTGATTGAATTACAAGACATTATACGATTAATCATTTTTAATGATTAATGTGGTTTTAATGATTAATTTGGGTTTATAATTGAAATTTAGAATGAAAAAAAGATTACAATTTTTAGATAGATTCTTGACGCTGTGGATATTTTTGGCTATGGCTATAGGCGTGGGATTGGGATATTTTGTGCCTTCATTTGCAAATTGGGTGCAAGCATATTCGGCAGGCACTACGAATATTCCTTTGGCTATTGGGCTTATTTTGATGATGTATCCTCCGTTGGCAAAAGTCAATTTTAGGGAAGTACCCAAAGTATTTGAAAATAAAAAATTAGTCTTTACCTCTTTGTTTAACACTTGGATAGTAGGCCCTTTTTTGATGTTTTTGCTCGCTATTTTATTTCTACAGGATTATCCTCAATATATGACAGGATTGATTCTCATAGGTATAGCGCCTTGTATAGCTATGGTGCTCGTTTGGAGCGAACTAGCAGGTGGCAAGCGAGAAGTAGTAGCGGGATTGGTAGGCATCAATAGCGTGCTTCAAGTGTTGTTTTTTAGTTTATACGCTTATTTTTATCTTGAAATTATGCTGCCATTGTTTGGAATAAAAGGATTAGCCATTACTATCACTATTGCTCAAATAGCCGAAACGGTGGGTATTTATCTTGGAATTCCTTTTTTATTGGCGGTTTTGAGTCGATATTTTTTAATCAAAACCAAAGGAGAAGCTTGGTTTCAGTCAAAATTTATCCCCAAAATATCTCCTATAACCTTAGTTGCGTTGCTTTTTACGATTATAGTAATGTTTAGCCTCAAAGGACAAATGATTGTGGACATTCCCAAAGATATAATTGCGATAGCGGTGCCATTGGTCATCTTCTTTTGCATTCAGTTTTTCGTATCGTTTTTTGTAATGAAAAAAATGGGGGCTACGTATGAAGAAAATACAGCGATGTCATTTACCGCATCGGGCAATAATTTTGAACTGGCAATAGCTGTAGCGATTGGCGTTTTTGGTATCAATAGTGGGCAGGCATTGGCAGGTGTGGTAGGCCCGTTGGTAGAAGTTCCGGTGCTAATTATTTTGGTAAAATGGTGTAGAAAAATTCAATCCAATTATAAAAAATAAGTTTTTATGAATATCCTCATTCTGTGTACAGGCAATAGTTGTAGAAGTCAAATGGCGCATGGCATTTTGCTGTCATTGGACAAAACCCTCAATGTGCATTCCGCAGGCACGCATCCTGCCGAGGCAGTCAATCCCAATGCTATCAAAGCAGTAGCTGAGTTGGGGCTGGATATTAGCCATCACAAGCCTATGTTGGTAGATACTTATTTGGACAAGCCGTGGGATTTTGTCATTACCGTTTGCGGCGGTGCCAATGAAAGTTGTCCTACTTTTTTGGGAGAGGTGAAGCATAGAATTTATATAGGATTTGAAGACCCCGCAGATGCCGTAGGAACGCCTGATGCGATTCTGGAGGAATTTCGTATAATCCGAAATCAAATATTAGTAGCATTTTTTAGCTTCTATCATCAGCAATTGAAGAAATAGTTTTTATATTAAAAAATATTAAGACTTTTTTATGGCAAATGCATTTAAATAATTTTTTTTAGAAGATTCCTCATTACATTCGGAATGACCAGCTATAAAGATAAATAGGGTGTAAAATGTTTTTTCGCTAGCGAAAAAAACATTTTACACCCTTCCTTTACAAATAATAATATAATGTCATTTCGACCGTAGGGAGGAATCTAATGGTTTAGATTTAAATGCGAGTGCCTTAAGACTTATAGAAAGACCGCTATAATTCTATTAATTATTGTATTTTTGCGCTTCCAAAATTTAGAAATATGAAAAAGATTAAATTAATTATTTTTATTACCTGTTTTTTTAATATTGCTTTTGCCCAAAATAAAGAATTGAAACAAGCCAAAGATTATTTGTTTATCTACCAAGCTTCGAGAAAAATAGCGGATTTGGAAAAAGCGAATGAAAATATTAAGATAGCCATTGCAAGCGAAAAATTGGCAAATGATCCTACAACATTGTATTTTCATGGATTGATCAATAAAACGTATTACGATGCGGTAGCATTAAAAAATCCAGAGCTTATCTACACTGGATACAATAGTATGAAAAAGGCATTGACCCTTAATCCAAAATTTGAAGATAAAGAACAGGCTATTACTTTTATCAAATATATGGGGTTTGATATGTATGGAATAGGAATAGAGCAGTTTAATGCCAAAAACAATGATAAAGCATTTGAAGCCTATAAAAATTTGATGGATTTGAATCAGTTTTTGAATTCAATTGGCGAAAAATTGGCTTTGACCGATCCTAATACAAAAGAATTGGCAGAAGTAAAAACGAGCGATATTATCAATAATTATGTGGTTTTTGCGTCTAATGCAAACAAAAAAGAAGAGGCTTTGGCGGTATTGCGAAAAGAAGTAGTAAGCAATCCTTCGGAAGTGAAATATTTGCAGATAACTCAATTATTGCAAGACAATCCTGATAAAACAGAGTATAAAAAATGGCTTCAAGAAGGTGTTGCTAAATTTCCAAATAATGTAGATTTGATAATTGCAGATATTAATTTTAATATTGCTGAAAAAAACACATCGGTAGCTATCGAAAAATTGAATAAAATCATTTCGCTAGATCCTAAAAACAAACAATACTATATGCTTCTGGGCAATATTTATGAAAATCAAAAAGATTTAGCAAATGCAAAAAAGACATACAAAAGTGGATTGGAAATTGCGCCCGAAGATTATGATTTGAATTATAACTGCGGTGCGGTTTTGTACAATGAAGCGGTAAATGTATACAATGCTTCAAAAAACACAAAAGGAAAAACAAATCCTTATGCTCCTATTTTTGCAGAATGCAAAAAGTATTTTGAAAAATGCAAAGCGTTGAGACCTGAAAAAAGCGAAGTAGATAATTTAATTAAGAAAATTAACGACATTAAGTAGTTTTGGTATAAAATTTGAAGTGAATATTAGCTAAAGGAATTAACAAGATGAAAAAAAACATATTTATTTTGGTGGTATTGGTTTGTTTTCAAATGAATGCTCAGAGTTTTAGTACGGTAAAAGTACCTGTAAAAGATGGTTATAGAACGTTTCTAAGTCTTGAAAATAAATCATTTACAGAAAAAAATCAAGATGGATGGGATTTTGCGGTCATAGATGAAAGACATGAAATAGGAGCCGAAATCAACGAGTATAAAGGCGTGAAATTGTGGAAAGTATTTAGAGATACTACCGCATTTAATTCAATTACAATTTTAGATACTACATTTCGTTCAGTAAATAGTACACAGTATCTTTATTTAGGTGCATTTGACTCTACATATTTGGACAACACTTCTAGTGTACTTAATCCTTATTATCAGTTAGGATTAGGAAAAATGTACTCCTCCAATTATTTTTGCTACGGCGACAAGTGTTATATTATCCAATGTGCAAATGGAGAATTTGGAAAAATGTACTTATCTTCATACAAAAATGTAAATAATGAAAGAATTTATACATTTAGATATGCAAAAATAGATGGAACACAGGATGGTTATTTTCAAGTGAAAAAGACTACTACTTTTACAAAACATCATACTTATGTAAATTTGACAAACAAAAGCTATGCTACAAATTTTGAGATGGATAATGCAAATTCTTGGGATTTGGTATTTAGTTCTTATGAGACAAAATCTGGAAATGTAGTTGCAAAAAAGCCAATGGGTGCTTTTTTGAATAATGGGGTATTGAATATATCAATTTCTGAAATTTCGGGTAGACCTTCAGGATATGATATTCCTACAATATATACACAAGCGTATGACGCCATTGGTACCCCTTCTACCTTGTCCTATGACAAAAGATTTGAAGGCTTCAAATTGTTGAGCAAAAAACAAGATCAAATACAAACAAAATGGATGGATGCAAACGGTGATTTGACATCTAATTTTAATTTCTTTGTAAAATCAAATGCAGGAACTATTTTTCATATTTATTTTTCGGGATTGGATAAAGTAAATAATACGGTAGATGTAAATATTAAAAGAGTTTCTAGTGCAATAGAAAATATTGCTAAAAACAATAGCTATCAGTTTGAAAATAAAGCGAATTCAATGAAAGTATTCTCTAATGCAATTGACGAGAAAAATTTTAATGTAACGGTTTTTGATCTTATGGGTAGAACTATTGCTACTGCCGAAACCCAAAATGGTGAAATATTGATGGATAAAACTTCTTGGGGCTCTTCATTGGTAATAGTACAAGTAAAGAATAATCAAAATATTATAAACTACAAATTAGCTACATTGAACTAATAGGATGCACTTATGTATTTGAAAAAAATTGTTTTTGTATTTTTTCTTTTATTAAATTTTAATTTAATAGGGCAGAATACTGAGCAGTTTAATATCCTCAATACCGATACAAAAGATGCTGTATATGGCGCTAATGTGCTTTTTTACAAAGATGGAAAATTAGTAGGTATAGCACGTAGCGATGAAAATGGTAAGATTGAATACAACCCCGATTTGGATTTTGAATATTTTGAAATCAAAAAATTAGGTTTTCAGTCTCTTATCTATCCCAAAGGGACAGGTATTAGTGCCGTATATATTAAGCCTAGACCCAATGAAATAGAAGAGGTGGTTATTACAGGACAAATTATTCCTGGAAATAAGTATCAATCCCCCTTTAAATTAAAATATTATTCAAAAGAAGAAATTGAAAGTAAAAATTCGGTGAATTTGGCGGATTTTCTTCAAACAGAAAATAACTTTCAAGTAACACAAGACGCAGTTTTAGGAACAAAAGTTTCCCTCAATGGAATGAATGGACAAGATTTGAAAATATTAATTGATGGAATTCCTGTAGCAGGTAGGCTCAATGGAACTGTTGACTTTTCTCAAATTTTGCTTAATAATATAGAACGTATAGAAGTAGTTGATGGGCCATTGTCGGTAATCTATGGTACTAATTCTACGGGAGGCGTAATCAATCTTATCTCAAAAAGTAAAGTAAAAGATGATATCGTTTTCAATTCAAATTTATATGCCGAAAGTGTAGGGCAAATTAATCTAAACGCATCTATTTCTACCAATAAGAATGGCAATCAAATTAGATTTGAATTAGGGCGAAATGTATTTTTGGGATGGGATCAGTTTGCCGATTCATTGAAAAAAAGTGTCAAACCTATTTGGCGTGATGAAGATTGGAATCCAAAAGAACAATATTTTACCAATTTTTCATTTTACAGAGTTTTAAATAAAAAAGCCAAGTTGCATCTTAAATTCAATGGTTTTTGGGAGAATATTATTAATAAACAAGATCCCGCTTCGGCTTATTCCGAAAATGTAATAGACGATGTATACAAAACTTCGCGAATCAATGTGGGCGGTACTTTTGATTTTAAAATAAATAATGAATTTGAATTGCTCCAAAGTGCTAATTTTACTACATTTGTGAGAAATACCTCTAATTATAATCAAAATTTGACTACCGCTAGAAGAACACTTTTGAAAGGAGTAGATGAAAATTTTTATAATTTTTTCTATAGAGCTATTTTGCGTCAGGATGCTTTCAAAACAAAAATAAAAGTGTTGTATGGAATGGATTTGAATGTAGATATGCTACAAGCGCAAAAAATATCAAATCAAAGCAAGGCCTTGTATGAAGTAGGATTTTTTTCTATGATCAATCTTCAGTTGGATGAGCATTTATTCTTTCAGCCGGGACTACGCTTTGCCAATAATTCTTTATTTCCAAGTACGTTGGCTCCTACATTTAATTTCCGATATGAAATATCAAAGAAAGCTAGTGCACGACTTTCGTATTCCCACGGTTATAGAAATCCCGAAATTAAAGAATTGTTCTTTAATTTTGTAGATAATAATCATAATATTCAAGGCAATCAAAATTTACAGACAGAAGAAAATGATAATGTCCAATTGGGCTTTGATATCAAATCTAACAAAGAGGAAGATAAACCACATTCTTATTCTACCTCTTTTACTATGTCTGTAATTGCAAAAAATAAAGCCATCGAAATAGTTCCAGTAAATGTATCCAAAAACGAATTTCAATACCAAAATATAGGAAAATTCAATTCTATGATATTTTCTATAGATAATAGAATGAAAATTAATAATGTAATGTTTGGATTAGGTGCCAATATTTCGGGGTATTCTAGATTTTATAACAATACGGTTAATCAAATTAGTCAGTTTATGTTTAATGGTTCAATCAATTTAAATTGTACCTATACACACAAACCTTGGTCTACAAAATTTACTTTTTTATCTAAAATTTATAGTACAAGTACATATTCTGTTCTAAATATTGTAAGTAATAGAGTAGAAACCACCGAAATCCCTAGTTATATAATGACCGATTTTAATGCATCACGTCAGTTTTTTGACAATAAGCTTTCGGTAACTATTGGTCTCAAAAATTTGTTTAATGTTAAGAATTTGAGTGTATTGGGATATAATGGAGATTTTCATAGTGCCGCTGGGGCAAATGATGTAAATTTTTTATGGGGACGTTCTATTTTTACTACGGTCAACTTAAATTTAACTAAATAATATGAAAATAAGATATTTGTTTTTAGGAGGATTTATTTTCATTTTGATGACTTTCATGTCATGTATAAAAACTATTGATGGGCCCATTACCGTATCTAAGCCTACATTTACATCTGTAGAGATCCCGTTGACTAAAGATTATGGCCAAAAAGTATATTATGATCTAGCTACCAAAACCATAGTGAAAACAGTAAATAATTATAGCTGGGATATTGCATTTACAAGCAATTTGAACAAAAAAAATAAGGTAATTTTAAATTATGCCTATGGAGATATTTGTAAAGGAATGAATACAACCAATACGAATTTTAATACTATTTATACAATTAACTTTATAGAAGCTAATTCGCTGAAATTCAAATATTCAAATCATTATGAAGCTAGTGCAAATTTATTTGATAATTCGCTTTCGTATTTTAATAATGAATTGTCCTCGAATCAAAATGTTTTTATAGTTGTTTTAGAACCGGGAAGAGTTCGAAAAATTCAAATATTAGAATATACCAATTCAAAAGTTGTGTTTAGACACGGCAATATTGATAATACCGATACGGTTACGGTTACGATGCCTTTAAATCCTAATAATAATTATAATTATTATTCATTTAAAAATAAAGATTTTGTATCAATTGAACCAGCGTTTAATAATTCTTGGGATATTGAATTTACTAAATATACAACACTATTGACAGAATTTAATAGTACACGATATTATGCTGTAACGGGTGCTATTTTTAATCCATTTAAAAGTCTTCAATATGCTTTTTTGGAGAATGTTAATATTAATGATATAGATTTGGCGAAAGCATCAAGTCAATCCCTAAAAACGGATTTATTAGGAATTGGATATAGCTGGAAGAAATTCAGTAGTCCTACAAATGATGGCTTTTATGCAATAGAGCCTAGAACCTATATCATTAAAGATGGTACAAAATATTACACAATTCAATTTACAGAATTTTCAAAATTGATAGGTGGCACTTCCGAAAAAGGCTATCCTCAATTTTTACAAAATAATTTATAATACAAATTCATAAAGACGATGTCAAATAAAGAAAAATTTATATCAGAAATTCAAGCAGGATATACTTTTAAAGGCGAAAGTATTTTGATGGGATTGGGAAAAATAGAAGATGAAATTCAGAATGATGCCAAAGTATACGCACCATTGAAAATGTTTAATAGACACGGTTTGATAGCAGGTGCTACAGGAACAGGTAAAACAATTACGCTTCAATCGGTAACCGAAAGCTTGTCCAAAGCAGGGGTTCCATGCTTGATCATGGATGTAAAAGGCGATTTGAGCGGTATCGCTATGGCGGGAAGTAGCAACTCCAGAGTAGAAGAGCGAAATGCTTTGATGGGAATAGACAACAATTATGATGCAAATCCTGCCGAAATGCTCAGTATCAGTAATGAAAAAGGCGTGCCAATGCGCGCTACAGTGAGCGAGTTTGGTCCTGTATTGTTTTCAAAAATTTTGGGATTGAATGATACACAAGAAGGCGTAATGTCAATGATTTTCAAGTATTGCGATGATAATAATTTACCATTGTTGGATTTGAAAGATATCAAACAAATCTTGATAAGTGCCAATGAAGAATTAAAACCAGAATTGACCAAATTATATGGTTCTTTTTCTCCAGCTACTTTGGGGACTATTCAACGAAAAATTATTGAATTGGAACAACAAGGCGCTGAAAAATTCTTTGGCGAAAAATCATTTGAAGTGAATGATTTGATTAGAAAAATTGATGGAAAAGGCGTGGTTTCTTGTTTCCGATTGGCTGATATTCAGGATAAACCTAAGTTGTTTTCTACTTTTATGCTTTGTCTTTTGGCCGAAATTTACAATAATTTTGAAGAAATAGGCGATCCTGACAAACCTAAATTGGTTATATTTATTGATGAAGCACATTTGATATTTGAAGAAGCTACTACAGCGTTGAAAAAACAATTGGAAGCTACTATCAAATTGATTCGTTCCAAAGGTGTGGGTATATTTTTTATTACTCAAAATCCTGCGGATATTCCAGAAGCTATTTTGGGACAATTGGGGATGAAAATCCAACATGCGTTGCGTGCTTTTACGGCAAAAGATCAAGAATCTATCAAAAAAGCTGCTGAAAATTTCCCTATGTCAGACTATTACAAAATTGACAAAACTTTGATAAGTATGGGAATAGGTGAGGCTTTGTTCACGTCGTTGAATGAAAAAGGGATCCCTACGCCATTGGTTCATACTTATATGAAACCTCCTTTGAGTAGAATTGGCGTATTGACCCCTGCGGAGCTGGATGCGTTAATTTCAAATTCTGAAATAAAACCTAAATATAGCGAAGTAATTGATAGAGAAAGTGCTTATGAGATTTTGAATAAGAAAATCGAAAATGCTACGGTAGAAGCTGGAGAAGCGGCGGCTACAAGTTCTTCTGCAGAAAAAGAGGAAGAAGGTGGCGGGTTTTTTGATGCCATTGGCGATGCTATCAATAGTCCTGTAGGAAAAATGATTACGAAAGAAGTAACTCGTGGACTACTAGGTGTATTGGGCTTGAAAGGGACTAGCACTCGTAGAAGAACAGGTTTGTTTGGGTAGAATTAATTTGTATTTAGATGTCTAAATGCAATCAAGAACGATTTATAAAGAAATTATCCTTACTTTTGCATTTTTAAAAAAATAAAAATAACATTGTGGCTTTAAATAAAGATTTGAAAGTAGCTATCTTAGCTATATTTTCGATTATTATCATGGTTTTGGCATATCAGTTTATGCGTGGTACGCTTATGCACAATGCAGAACCAATATACTCTTCGTATTTTACAAATGTAACCAGTTTGAAAAAATCGGATAAAGTTTTCTTGAACGGTGTGCAAGTAGGTGTAATCAAAAATATCGATTTTGCGGATATCAAAAATCCGAATAAAATCAAGGTTGATTTTTCGGTAAATCCGAATCTTCAATTACCCAAAAACTCGGTTATAGAAATTATAAGCTACAGCTTGATGGGAAATAAAGGATTGAAAATCAATATGGGAAATGGCGCATTTGCCAAAGCAGGCGATTTGTTTGAAGGAATGAATGAAAAAGGTATGTTTGAAGGAATTACTGAAAATATGGGGCCTCTTGCCGATCAGTCTACTATTATGATGCAAAATGTGAATACCCTTTTTGATAGAAAACAACGTGAAAATTTATATGTAACCATCGGCGAATTAAACAAAACCTTGGCAGCATTGCAAACTATGGTTAATTCGAATCAACATGCTATTAATGGTACGCTTGGAAATGTAGAAAAACTGACACATGCCTTGGCAGTAAAACAAAATGATATTGCCCAAATTATTTCTAATACAAAAGAAATGACCTCGCAGATGAAAAATGCCGATTTGTCCAAATCGATGAATAAAATGAATCAATCTATGGACGAACTCAATAAATTGATGGCAGATATCAATAAAGGAAAAGGTTCGTTGGGAAAATTGATGAAAGATGAAGAATTGTACAACAAACTGACCAGTACTTCCAAAAGTGCTGATGAATTGCTCAAGGATATGAAAGAAAATCCTAAGCGCTATGTGCATTTTTCTGTTTTTGGTGGCAAAAAATAATCTTGAAAATACACAAGGCTTTTCGTATGAAATCTAAAATTGGAATACTTTTTGGTGTTTTATTTTTTTGTATTTCTAAAGTAGCATCGCAAGAAACCGCTCAAGTAGAAATATTGTGGAGCGATGAAGCCATACTAGAATTTGTAGAAAATAATCCTGTAAAACGACTTGTGGGAAATGTCAAATTGCGACACAAAGGTACCTTGTTTTTTTGTGACAAAGCCAATATCTATCACACCAATAATGTAGATGCTGAGGGAAGTATAAGAATCGTTCGCCCTTCGGGGACTACTGTTACTGGAAAATTTTTAAATTATTACAGCGATCAAAAATTAGCGTTGATTCGAGAAAATGTAGTGCTCACCGATAAGAAATCAAAGCTCTATACGCCCGATATGACGTATGACATGAATATCGAAACAGCCTATTTTACCAATGGAGGCAAGGTAATAAATGATTCTACCACCATTACTTCCAAGCACGGAACGTATTATACCAAAACCAATCAGGCTTTTTTTAAATTTGATGTGCAACTAACCAATCCAAAATATAAATTAAAATCCGACACGCTAGAATACAATACCAAACAAAAACGAAATTATTTTTATCAAGCTACCACCATAGAAAATGATAGTGGCTATATTTTCTGTAATAGAGGCTGGTATGATGAAGTTACCAATGAGTCCAGCTTTGGCCGTGGAACAATTATCTACAATCCCCCTCAATGGATTATGACGGATTCTATCTATTACGACAAGAAAAATGAATTTTCTCGAATTTATAAGACTTTTGAATATCATGATACCGCCACCAAAGTTCATATTTTTGGCGATACGGCAGATTATTATAGCAAAGAAAAACATATTCTAGCATACAAACGACCTTTGCTCGTGTATGAAACCGATAATAAAAATCCGCTATTCGTACGCGCCGAAATACTGGAAAGCAAAGAGCTAGACGGCAAAAAATACTTTTATGGCCATAAAAAAGTAAGATTATATAATAAAGAGTTTCAAGGCGTTTGCGATAGTTTTGATTATAATGCCCAAGATTCATTGATGCGTATGCGTGTAAAACCCATTTCGTGGCTGGTGGACAAAGCTCAAATCATGCAACTGACCGGAGAGGTGATATATATGAAACTGAAAAATAAGAATTTGGAGAAAGTATATGTAAATGAAAATGGGTTGATTGTTCAAGAAGAATTTAAAAATTATTACAATCAAATCAGCGCCGATACGATTAATATCTATATGAAAGACAAGAAAATGGATTATATGCATGCCATTAAAAATGCAAAAAGTATCTATTTCGCCAAAGAAGAACCCAAAGGATATTTGGGATTGAATAATTCGGAAAGTTATCGCCTCAAAGCTCTTTTTGATGATGGAAAATTATCCAAAATCATCTTCTATGAACAACCCAAAGCCACTTTCTATCCTACCAAGGATATCAATCTCCAAAACGGTCGTCTAACCAATTTTCAATGGCTGATAGAGCAAAGACCAAAGGATGATAAGGATTTGTAGGGTTTTCTAGGTTTTGAAATGTATAAGATTTTATATTTTTTGAGAAGTATAAATGAAAATGTATCTCTAAAACAGGCATTTAGCTAATTTTCTATATCTAGTTGATCTAAAATCAAAAGATAAGAAGGATTTGTATATTGTTTTAAATAATTGATAATCAATCTATTGTCTTTTAAAAGTAGTTAAAAAAACTTAAATGTTGGCTTCAAGCTTGTTTATAAATACTTTTCGATTTATCTTTGCGTTAGAAAAAAAGCAAAGTTATGAAAATTATTAAAACTAGTATAAGGCGCCAAAATTAGATTTGAGAAAATTTCATAGATTCGTTTTTTAGCATAGAGTATCTTTTTGATGGGAATCAATTGTAAGATGTTTTATGTACAAGCTAGCGGAAGCTATACCTGCTAGGGGACGAGAAAACTACAGCCCTTAATCTGGATACTCTATCTGTAGAGGATACTGCAGACCTATATATGGACGGTGACCATAGACCGACTCACTGGAACTGGAGCGATTTTCCAATCGTATAAATGGACGGAGCTACCAAACTGTATATCAGGTAAGGCGAATATCCCGAAAATGCCATAAGGAGTAAGGACACTATAAAAAAATATTAAAATGGAAAATTTTAAAAAAGTACTAAGTAATTCAGAATCTAAAGTCTTAAAGGATTTAGATAGAAGAAAAATAATCGGAGGAATTTCTGGATGCCCATCTAGATCTGTTAGAATTTGTAAAGATGGTGGATTTATATTCGAGGAAAATTTAATTTCACTAGAAGAAATAAAATTGAAGTTTGATTTTAAAGAAAATCTCGATATTGATTCC
>JBIPPG010000149.1:0-6343 GCA_044368545.1 Chitinophagales bacterium
ATTTATCTTTTTTGATTGGTATTGTTAGTTGGGGAGGAAATGAATCATAATACTTTTCGGACTTTTCTTGTTCATCCTTAAGTGAATTAATATCTTTTGATAGCTTTAAAACATAACCATCACTGCCAATCAATAGTTTAAAAAGTACAGCACCGCTCCAGCCAGATGGCATAGGTTTTACTATTATGATTTTATGGTATTTTTCAAATACTTGATATAAGATATAATTAAAATGCTCTAAACCAATGCGTTCTATATTTAACTTCAGAGATACATCATTTTCATTGTACAATTTGTAATATTTTTCAATAGGAATTTTATTTATAATTATTCCTTTGACAAATTCAATTAAATTATCATAGCTTTCAAGTTTTTTAGGAAGTAGTTTTAAAAATGAGGAATATTTCTTTCTATTATCTTCTTCAAAAAACTGAACTTCACTGCTTTTAGAAGTGTAAACAACAGTTGGGATTTTTAATTGTGATTCATTTTGAATTAAAATATCTTTACCTGTGTCAGGTTTTTTTGAATTTTCATCCTGTAAATCAAGTATTAATAAGTCATACTTTGACTTTATTTCGATAAAAGATTGTTCAAAATCTTCACATTTGATTTCTAAATTAATTCCATTTAACTTAGATAATTTTTCTTTTATTGTAAGATTAAGATTTTCTCTTTCTATCTTATCATCTTCGCAGTATAATATTTTAAAATTCATATCTTAAAAATTTTAATTTAATTTTGAAATCAACACTCTTCTCAGATGGAGCAAGAAATTCTAGAGACCCTCCAAATTCTTGCAAACTATTATTCCATCCATTTAATGCACCATCTTTCTTTATTGTCCCTGTATTTTCATTTGTACTATCATATAGTATTGTCACAATTAAATAATCTCTCTCGCTAATGTCAATTTCAAATTTAATTTTAACATCATTAATAGTTTTACCATTATTTAATCTTTTTTCTAGATTCTGTTTTACATTATTAAAATAGTTATTTAATGTTGGACTTGGGTAATACACATAAAACTCTTCATCTAAATTTATAAAAAGTTTTTCGTTTGATCGATTATTTTTTAAAATATAAAATGATTTATTAGGGAATTCTCTAAAATAATAATTTATGGATTCAGTAATATTTGCTGGGAAGTCATTTAGTAAAGTTATTAATGTTGAATTTTCCTCGAAATCACTTAACCCTTTGTTTTGAATAAATACTTCTTTTAAACTTTCTAATAGTTCATTATATTCAATCTTATTTGAGAAATATGTATCGGGATTAAAAATAAAATCATTGATAATATAATCCATTCTTTCAAATTTACCCTTCCAGTATTCAGTGCTTTTTATACTATTTTTGAAGATATGTTTAAAATAGGAGCTATTTGTTAATAAATCAAAGTAATTCTCAAAATTTTCAATAAACAAGTTATTAAGGTATCTTTTTAAAATAACCCAATTCTTTAATAAAGATTTTAAATAATCTTGATCGTTTAATCGATGTTCGTTTTTTGAAATATATAAAAATTTAAAATGCTCATAAGTTATTGGGTGTCTAGGGGCTTCAGAATATATTTTCATCCATTCTTCCTTCAATACTCTAAATCTGTTTGGCTCCTCTTTTACTGAATAAGTTTTAAGACGTGATTTCTTATTTTCATTAATTATAAAGTGAATAGAGTCCTTTTGATTATCTGTAATCGCCAATTCTTTTAATATTTTTTCTAATTCATTACTAATATAAAAAAAGTAGATTTCACTTTTGTTATACGAATTTTTGAAAAAACTGGAAATGTGATATAATGTATTTTGTAATAAATTGTCACTAAAATTATTATCAGTCTTTGTAGTTTCTACTATTTTATAAATGTTCTGACAAAACAAAAGTTTATCCGCTGATCGCAATACAGAGATTGCTGAATATTTATATCTTGTTGCAAGATTTTTAGAAGGTATTGTTTTAATTTTTCTTTCTTCAAAATATGATGACAAAAAGTTTATATTAATAGTTGCCACTTTTAGTGCGATTTTAGATAGTAATATTCTAAAATCTCTAAAGACAAAAGGTTCTCGTTGTAGCCAATTTATTTCGTGAGATAAATAATAAATTAAGGAATAAATTTTGGACTCGTGATTTTTAATTTCATCCTCTATGTTTGAATATAAAGTATGAATATATTTGAACAGTTCAATCCTAGATTGCGTTATAAATACTGCGTTTTCTAAAAGTATTTTTAACTCATACATTTGAAAAATAGTAACATTAGATAGTTCTTGCTGCCTTTCTTCTTTTTTCTCTGAATAATAAAAGTCAACAGGATATTCTAAATCATAGATATCATCTGCTGAATTTTGCTTTAATCTTTCACTCCTATTATTAATGAAATCTTCAAAATATGGGTTGTCAAGCTTGTAATAATCTAAAGCTCTTCTGTGTTCGCAAATAGGGCAAGTTTCTGAATTAAAAAAACTCAATGGTAGGTTATATAAATATTCTACTTGAAATTTTACTTTTTTTATTTCTGTTTCTAATAAATTGAAATTCCTTTCAAATTTAAGCTTATCTATTCTTTTATAAATATCAGCATTAGTATTAATTGATTGATTAAACAAAATACAAATCAATAAATTATCGACATTCTCAACTTTACTAATAAGACTATTTATAGAATCACCTGTTAATATTCCAAAGTCAAAGTATATAATATTTTTATCATTTTCATCATTAAAGCTAGTATGGTCGAGATTAATAAATTTGTATTTTGCAATTGGAATACTTTTTAGAAATAGTTCAAAAGAACTTTGATTATGGACAAGGTTTTTATTAATATAAAGTGTAAATTTATCAATATTATTTTGTGCCTTCCAATTTGCAATTGTACTTGTTAGTTTCTCTGAAATAAAAACATTATTAGAAATAGAATCAACTATACGTAACTTATCAAGATAGAAAGTAAAATGTCTTTTATTATATTTTCCAAAATGGTTGTAGTGAAGAAATTTATTTTCTTTTAAATAGTTTAATATATGCTCTTCGATTGATAGTTTATTTTGAAATTCTTTTGGTGTTTCCTCTAAATATTTTGGATTTATTACAATTTCAGGATTTTCAAAGTCTTTTAATTTATCTAAAAAATATTTGTCGTTCCTTTCTTCTACATCTATACTTTCTTCAGTGTTCTTTTGATAAATTGAGATGATATTAGTTGTTTCATTCCACGTTTCTAATTTACTTATTTTTTTAATTCTACTATTTTGTATACATAAAATCACGTCTGGAATAGCTTTATCTCTTTTCGCATATTTAACTAATCTCCTAATAGTTTCAGAACTTGACACTATTGTTGTCAAAAATATTACATTTGATTTCTCATTAAATAGTTTAGTTCTTTTAGGCATTGAGAAGTCAATTTCATCCTCAATGTTTCGAATATTTTTATTTTTTAATCCTATTAATTCACTAAATTTTTTCGTTAAATTTAACTGTATGCTACTATCTATTAAAACAAATGTCTTATGCTTGACCAATTTATTAATATCTCCACAATGTTTACTATACTTAATGTACAAACATAAAGCAAAACCATTTTCATCTTCTTCAATTAGTTCATTTATATTAATCCAATTCTCTACAATACTAAGTTTTGGAGTGCAAATTTTTTTGTTACTTAAACTCGGCTTAAAATTTTTAATCTTGTTTTCATAATGTTCCTCAATTCCATAAAAATTAAACTCTATCATTTCATCATCATCAAGCACAACTAGATTATTGTCTGTTTCAAGATAATTTGAAATTTCTTGCTGTTCTCTAGAATTTAGCTTTTTATAACTTGCTAGTTCTCCAATTTTTAAAAACTTATCTTCTTGTAAATTATCACAACTTTCATTTAAAATTTCAATCAATTTTTCACTTGCACCGTACCAAAAAGTTTTATTGTTATTTGTAATTACTAAAACAGGGTCGTGAATATCTTCTAGTTCTGGTTCATCTGAATCAGGTGATAAACTATCTTTATTAATATTTTTGATTCTCTTTTTTACTTCTAAAATTCTTTCACTAACTGAATTTATAAACGTATCAATTGATTCATTATCAATTTCTTCATTATTTATAAGATAAAGAACAATTGCAGAAGGATGATTGATTAAACTAATCTCATATAAAAACTCTTCAAAAAGTTTATTTTGATTTGAGAAATCAAAATGTCTTAGATCTATAATTAATAAAAGATTTACTCCATTTTTTACTTTATTTTCTATAATTTCTAAACATTTCAATTTTTCATCTATCTTTATTTTTTCTGACACCCAAGGGATAGATTTTAATAATCTTTGATTGGATATTTTAAATGTTTTATTTTCCCTTTGGGAGTTTAATCTAATATTAATAAGTGTTCCATTAAACTTGGATTCTAGGTCTTGATATATAAATTGACCATTAAAAAAACCTCCGTTGGATTTAGAAGTTTTAATATGTATCATCCCTTTGTATTTATCAACAACACGTTTAAGTCTATAAAGTCCTTTTGTACCTCTTCTTTCATTATTATCTTGAATTGAGCTCCATCTGTTAAAAGCTATTGCTAAAAATTCTTTTGGTTTTGATAATTGTTTATTAAAGTCTTTAATTACTTTCTTTTCAAATTCTGGATTAAGAATTCCTTTACCACAATCTCCGAAATAAATTTCTACTTGACTTTCAATTTTATGTTCTTTTATTTTTTTTATATGAGAGTTTTCAATTGGATTAATTTTTCTTTTTGCACCTGGTTTTGCTAAGTATTCTTCATATTTTTCTTCATAAAAAATTGACCTTGTATTTATAAGACCGATGGTAAAAATTGCATACCTTGTATTAGAATGATATTTTACATTCTTAATTAATTCAGGTAAAATAACATTCTTTATGACTTTTACATCAAAATTATCTAATCCTCTTTCTTGATTTTCTAATATCTTTTCGAGATTTTTTTCAAATTTTGAAATTGTATCATTTAAATCATCTTCTTTAGTGTCAATTAATTTGAAAGGTAGTAAAAACTTATAATTTTCTTCATTTATAAGAATTTCTTCATATAATACTGAAAATGTATCTGTAAATGATTCAATGTCTATTTCTGTCCCTTGTTTATCATAATCATACTCTTCAGTAAAATAAATTTCAGTATTGTAAATTTTTGATAATTTTTGTAAAATACTTACAAATCCTGTTTTTTTGATGAAATTTGTAGCAGATATCTGTTTATCCGTAATATATTTAACCCATTCTTTATTTTCCGTAGTCTTTTTTTGATTAGTAGAGGGTTTGATAGACGGTAAAGCAATAAAAATAGTATGATTGTTTTTTATATATGATTCAATGGTTAATATAAGTTGAGCCAAAGCACCAAGTTCTGCAAACTGACATTTTGATAAATCAAAGAATATACTCTTGTTTTTAAAATCATCAAACAAATCTAATTTAGATGTTTTCTTCTGTTCCCTTTCTACGTTTTTATAACTTTCACTTAATTTCTCTTCCAAATTTATAGTATCAAGAAATATTAGTCCATCTAAGAAATGTTTTAACTTTAATTCTTTCATTTGTTTTCAGTTAGTTTGTTATAGTATGCAGAGAATTAATAGATAGGCTAACCTTAATAGTACTTTTTTTATTTTTTGTTTTCATATCTGTTAAATATTTAAAAATTGAAACAAAAATAATGAACTTTTAAAACGCATCAAAAACTTTAACTTTTTTTAATAATTGCGATATAAAATAGCTTTGAAGAGATTCCAGATAACAATAATAATTTTGATTATCTTCTGGTTTCTTTGAATATTTTCTGAAAAAGCTTTAAGTCCCGAAAGATTAAATTCATTTGCTTTGTGAAACTTTGTGTCTTCTTTGCGTTTTTTGTGGAATAGCTTTTTATAAATTTGAAGAGATTCCAAATTAATTTTTAACCAAAATAGTTTGTTTTTCCTCTGATTTCTAATGAAAATTTTTCTGAGAAACTGTAAATCCCGAGAGGTTGGGATTTGGAAACGGTGCGCTCCCGAATCTTTCATCTCGGGACAGGTAGGGATAGGAACGAACACGAAGCAAAGCGTACCGTTCAAGCATTCATAATCGTTTTTGCAATAAATTTTAAAACGAAACGACTGCATTGACGGCATTTAAAAAAAAGGAGATATAGCGTATAGCCCGTTAAAGCGCCCAAATTTTAAAATTTTAATTATACCGTACATACAATCAATATAGTCCAATCTTCGTTTCTCTTGATTGTTCTATTTGCTTGTTATGACGGCATTTACCACTCTAAACTTACAAAACAGTTTGGACTATTTTATAAGTAAGA
>JBIPPG010000150.1:0-6339 GCA_044368545.1 Chitinophagales bacterium
GGAAGATTACTGGATTTGATTCAGCAAGGATTTATTAGCCTAAAAGATATTGAAATTTTTGTATTGGACGAAGCTGATCGTATGTTGGATATGGGATTTGTTCACGATGTCAAGAAATTGATTACGCTATTGCCCAAAAAACGACAATCGCTTTTCTTCTCTGCTACGATGCCCGATGATATTATCAAATTGGCAAATTCCATTCTTTTTCAACCCGAAAAAGTAGAAGTAGCGCCTATTTCCTCTACCGCCGATACCATTCAGCAAAAATTGTATTATGTAGACAAAGGGAACAAAAATGCACTTTTGATGGATATTTTGAACAATAAAGACATAAAAACGGCATTGGTTTTTACCCGAACCAAACACGGTGCGGATAAAGTAGTGAAAGTATTGCGTAGATATGAAATTACAGCCGAAGCCATTCACGGCAATAAAAGCCAGAATGCTCGCCAGTCCGCATTAACTAATTTTAAATCTCAAAAGACGCGAATTTTGGTAGCTACGGATATAGCGGCAAGAGGTATCGATGTGGACAATCTTCAATATGTGATTAACTATGAAATTCCAAATATTCCCGAAACCTATGTACATCGTATAGGCCGAACAGGTCGTGCGGGAGCAGCAGGAACGGCTATCTCGTTTTGTGATGCTATTGAAAAAGAATATATCCGCGATATAGAAAAATTGATCAATAGAAGTATTCCTGTAGTAGAAGATCACAATTTTCCATTAGAAGATCACAATCCTATTGTAGAACCCAAAGTTACTTTTCAACGAAATACGCCTAGAAACAAAGAGGCTCAGCAAAATCCAAAAGGAAATGGGGCTTCTCAGAAAAATAAAAAACCGTTTTATAAAAAGAAGGGGTAGTTAATTATGTTGAAATATCTATTTGTCATTTCGCTTACTTTAATTATTTTTGTAAAATACGTATTTAATAAGTAGTTGGCTTTGACAATTGCTAGACTTAATTTTGTGTTATAAATATATGAAAAAGTGAGAGTTGTGAGTGGCTTTAAATAGGCTAAAAAGTTATATTATGATATTTAATGGAGAGAAAAAATATAAAAAACATTTAAAGAATTTAATTACAACTTTAGTATTATTGGTTGTTATTTCTATAGTATTACAATTTTTCTCAAAAAATTTTTATGGTTTTTTGTTTATATTAATCATTTCTTTTTTCTATATCTTATATTTTTTATTTGAAAAATTTACACTTAATGTTGATTTAAGTGAAAGAATAACAATAAGTTATGTGAATTTTTTAAAAAACCATAAACTAGAAATAAATGTCAACGGCAATACTTGTTTTAAGTTAGGTAAAAAAATGGTATACCGACGAATAGAGCCAAATTATTTTATTAAAATTAAAAATAATAATAAAACTGAATATATAATCAGTTCTGAGGATAATTTTGACAATAATTCAATTTTAAAAATTTGGGAATATTTGAGTATAAAATATCCAAATTTATGTATTAAATCCTTTAAAGAGTACCGAAAATATTCATAGTATAGTGAACAAAAATTAAAGTAAAACAACTGAAATTTCTCACTACAGACAAATAAAACCATTTTTAAATCATTACAAAAATAAATATCATAAAGGCGTTCAAATTTTATTCAACATCTGTATGAATAAAATTAACCTTTTTGTTTGTTTTCAGAATTTTTACGAGATAAAAAGGAGCTGTTGCTAACGTTGCGTCACTCATCTCTAATTTAGTCGTCACAAATATTTGGTTGTTTGCTTCTTCAATTTTTATAATTTCAAAATAAATCGCTATATTGGCAGAACCTCTGGATGCAACAATAACATCATATATGTTGAAATCTACATCCTTCTCAAATATTTTATTTTCAAGGTGATAATTTCGAAGATTTGTATCAATTTTGGACAAAATGTTTTGAAAAGATAAGCTATCTTTGATAATGGTGTCATTGAAACAAGGTTGTAAATATGAACCCATCGCTACTTTTTTGAATGGAATTTCAGTTTTAATTTCAATAGGACTAGTACCATTATAAGAGGTAGACTTTAAAGCTTCTTTCTCGCAAGAAAAGAATAAAAGCATCATTGAAAAAAGTAAAAATTGTGGTTTCATATTATTTTTTTGCAAAGATAGATGGTTTTTATATTTTTGTAGAGAAATAAAATACAATAGTGGGCGTTATTAGCCTTTATACTAAGGACTTATGAAAAAACTTATATTTTTTGTGGCGTTGATATTATTTAGTTTGAATTCTTGCTATGTAGCCAAGGCTATTAAGCATAGAAAATACAAATTGAAAGATTTAAATCATTTTGAATATGTATCTTTTGCCGCAAAAAGCAAGCCGTTTGAATTTGCAAAAGGTGCCATTATGCTCAATGACAAGCAAGAATTGGATAGTATGTTTTTGGGTTCCAACACCTATTCCTTTATGGTTATCCGCAATGATTCTATAATCTATTCTTTTCAAAATTTGGGAATAAGTGACTCTGCTATGCTTCCTTCATTTTCTGTAGCCAAATCGTTTGTGTCTACAATGATTCAAATAGCGCATCAAGAAGGAAAAATCAAAGATTTGCAAGAGCCCATCACAAATTATATACCAGAGCTGTTGAATCAAGACACTCGTTTTCAAAACATTACCATTCAGCACGTACTGGATATGCGAAGTGGTATCAAGAGCAATGAAAATTATGCAAATCCATTTAGCGATGTTTTGAAACTCGGATTTGGTAAAAACGTAAGAAAGAAAATGTTGCGAACAAAAATAGAGTCTGCGCCGGGAAAACGATTTGAGTATAAAAGTGCCAATACGCAGCTACTCGCTATGATATTGGAGAAAGCAGTAGGTGAGAAAATATATGATTATTTCTACAAAAAACTGTATACGCCGCTAGGTATGAAGTATTCGGGAACTTGGATGATAGATGACAAAAAGAATAAGGATGCCAAAGCGTTTTGTTGTATGAATTTAGCTATTGAAGATTATGCTAAATTTGGGAAATTGTATTTGAATAAAGGCCGTTTTAATGGTCAACAAATATTGGATAGCAATTTGATAATAAAAAACCTCAATACCGATACTTTTCAAAAATTCAGTGGTTATAAAAAATCAATGGTGGGCGAATAGTGTCATAGCTTATTTTAATGACAGTAGCGAGATGAACAGAGCCATCGTCCATAATAATTGGAAAGTGAAATATATTTTATTGCCCAATAAAAATCACCCACAATGGGGCGTTTCTTATTATGACGATAATTATGAAGCGGTGGGAATACTCAATCAATTCATAACGATTTTGCCATCAAAAAATACTCTGATTTTGCATTTTGGAAATGAGCAATTGCCCAATAAACCGCTCAAAAGAGGTGTTTATTTTAAGGTAAGAGAATTATTTTTCTAAGAAACTATTTTGTATAAAATTCTTTTACAATTTCCACAAATCGGTACACATCTTCAAAGGAATTGTACATTGGAACGGGTGCTACACGAATTACATCGGGTTCGCGCCAGTCGGCTACTACGCCTTTTTCTTTTAAAAATTGGAAAAGTGGTTTGGCTTCTTTTTTTGCAATCAATGATAATTGACAACCTTTATCTTGAGGATTTGAAGGGGTGATAATCTGAATTTCGACAATATCTTGTAATAAAAATTCTAAAAATCCTGTCAATTTTTCACTTTTTGCTCTTAAATTGTGGATGCCCGCTTTGTCAAAAAGCTCAATACTCGCCAAATGCGCCGCCATTGGTAATATTTGCGCATTGCTCATTTGCCAGCCCGCAGCGCCTTCTTGAGGCACAAACTCTCGTTGCATAAGGAAACGAGTTTTTTCATCATTTCCCCACCATCCCGCAAAACGAGGAAGTTCGGGGCTATTGGCATATTTTTCGTGTACAAAAACGCCCGAAACGCCTCCAGGTCCTGAGTTGAGGTATTTGTAACTGCACCAGCAAGCAAAATCCACATTCCAGTCGTGTAGCTTCAATACAATATTTCCAGCGGCATGTGCTAAGTCGTATCCAGCAATAGCGCCTACTTCGTGGGCTTTTTGTGTGATTTTTTCTAAATCAAAAAATTGTCCTGTATAATAATTGACCCCACCAAGCATTACAAGTGCTAGACTGTCTTTATGTTTTTCTATTTCATTTAGAATGGCTTCTGTACTTATGCAATGAGCTCCCTCGCTAGGTTCCAAAAGAATAATTTCTTCTTGAGGATTCAATCCATGGAAACGAACTTGCTGTTGCATAGCATAATGATCGCTAGGAAAAGCTGCCGCTTCCATCATGATTTTGGTTCTTTTTCCCTGTGGACGATAGAATGACACCATCAATAAATTTAAATTTACAGAAAGGGTGTTCATTGCTACTACTTCTATGGGCTTTGCCCCAACTATTGTAGCCATTTTTTCGGTAAGGAAATGGTGATATCCAAACCAATTTCGTTTGGCTTCAAAATGACCTTCTACGCCATATTTAGCCCAATCTTCCAATTCTTCTAGTATATATTCTTTTGTCTTTTTGGGTTGTAGCCCTAATGAATTTCCTGTAAAATAGATACAATCTGAGCCATTATGCTGCGGAATATGAAATTGGGAGCGAAAAGAAGCCAAAGAATCTTGTGCGTCCAACGATTGAGCATAAGCTAACGTGTTCTGAAATGTCATGAATTTTTAAATTATATAGGACAAAAGTACATAAAATTTTGCTTCAACTAGTTAAAAAAACCGTCATAAAGAAGGAAGTTTGAAATATTATGCCTTAGCTTATAATGAATATAATTATAAATGGGCTTGTGCTGTATAGATTTCATTAAATTAAAAGCTTTAAGAAATAAAATCTCTTTATTTTTGTTTTACATATTGAGAAATATTAATTTTTGAATTGAAATATAAACGTATGAATATTTTTAAAATCTTGATTTTTAGTCTTGTTTTAACCACTTTTTCTTGTAAGGTAAAAGAGTATGAACAAGGTAATAATGCCGTAGTCAATGCCCTTAAAGCCGATAAAGCAAGCTATGATGTAGATGACGAAACGGTGAATTTGAAGTTTGAATTTAAAAAAGCGTATAATTTAGAATTGGAATATCTGGCTTCGATCGCATTGGTAACTTTTTATGATCAATCTATCGAAAAACTGAACAAAGAAGGGGTGAAATTTATTAATATAACCATAAAACATCCTACGGACGAAAAAACATTTCAATATGCGGTGGGGCAAGTACCTTATTATAAGACCGCCGTTAATACTTCGGCATTATTCATAGACAATTTTCTCAAATCCAATATGGAAGCCAATCTGCAATATGTAAATACCGATATATTGCCCAAAGAAAAACTACTTGAATTGAACCAAATAGCAGCTACGGTAATGGCTACAAACAAAATTGAAGATTATGCATTTGATGGGTTTAAGCTAGAACCAAAAGAGAATCTATTGCATGCCAAAGCTATCTTGAATGCCGATAAAGAATTATTAAGAGTTACGATTCAAGTCCAATTAACTACGTCTAAAATCAGTTATTTTGGGATAAATGATGATTTATAGAATTTAAGAAATTACTTTTCTTTTTTACCTACAATTTTTCTAATAACATAACTCGCCATAGTAAGTCCAAACATAGCTGGCATGTAGGAAATAGTACCATAAAAAGATTTTTTGAACATCGTGTCGGGGCTAAGTGCCATAGCCGATTTGTCCACCACTTCGTCGGAATATACAACTTTTATGCCGTAGTTATATTTCATGCTTCTAAGCCTTTTGCGAATATCTCTTGAGAAAAAACAGTCACGTGTTTCGTTTATATCCACAATTTTGATTTTAGCAGGATCGGTTTTGCCACCAGCACCCATACTGGATATGAATTTGATTTTATTTCGTTTGCAGTAGGTAATTATCATAATTTTGGGCGTAATAGAGTCAATACAATCCATCAAATACGTCAAATCTGAAGGAATAACCGTGTCGATATCTTCGGGCATCAAAAATTTATTGATAATGTTTAGTTTAATGTTTGGGTTAATATCACGTATACGTTCTGCCATAATTTCTACTTTCGAACGATTGATTTGACTATATAATGCGGGCAATTGTCTATTTATATTTGATTCTTGTACCACATCGCCGTCTACAATAGTCATAGTGCCTACTCCTGCTCTAGCAATAGCCTCGGCGGCATAGCTTCCTACACCACCCAATCCTACAACCATAATGTGCGCTTTGTTTAATTTTTCTATACCTTCTTTGCCTACGAGCAATTCGCTTCTACTCAAAAAATTCATATTTCTAATAATTTTACAACTTGATTGGAAACAATTTTATAAATTTGTGATCTAA
>JBIPPG010000152.1:0-6331 GCA_044368545.1 Chitinophagales bacterium
CTATATAACTTGGAAGTATATTACCACAAAAACTGTAAAGCTACTTCAAAAGTAAAAGTAGTGGTAAAAGAGCCATTAGATTTTTATGTGCCAAATGCCTTTAGCCCTGGAAATCAAGACGGTGTGAATGATGTGCTAAAATTATATGGTAATTCAATAAAAAGCATTAAATTTGCGGTGTTTAATCGTTGGGGCGAAAAAGTATTTGAAGCTGAAACGCAGGAGAAAAGCTGGGATGGAAATTACAAAGGCGAACCTGCACCAAGTGGCACTTATACTTATGTAGCGGAAGTACAATACTTAAACAATTTAGTGAAAAATAAAAAAGGTAGTATCACGTTAATAAGGTAATATGAACAAAAAAGTAAGATTCTTATTTATTCTAATATTAGGAACTTGTGCGCTTAATTTGAGTGCACAAGATCCTCATTTTTCATTCTTTTCAGGAGTACCCGTAGGATTAAATCCAGCATATACTGGTAACTTTAATGGAAATTTTAGGGTGGGAGCTCAATATAGAGATCAATGGAATTCAATATTATCTTCTGAAGCAGTAGGTGCATATAGAACTGCTATTGGAAGTATTGAAGCCAGAACAAATAGGGGGCTTGACGAAAATGATTTTGTAGGTGGGGGTGCTTTTGTTTTATACGATGTAGCAGGAGATAGTAGATTTAAAAATACAAAATTTGCATTGTCTGGATCATACAGAAAAGCACTTGATGAGTATGGCGATCACTTTATTGCTATAGGGGCACAATTTGGATATGTACAAAAGACATTGGATTTTAGTAATCTAAAATGGGGTACACAATGGGATGGAACGAAGTATAACAATTCTTTACCTTCTGGAGAATTGTCTAATTTAGATAATAATATTTCATTTTATGATTTGGGGGCTGGAATAAGTTGGGGATATAATGTATATGGAACGAGGAATCGTTTTCATGCAGGTTTAGCATTTATGCACATAAATACACCCAATGAATCTTTTTTTACAAATAGTGGAAGTTTTGGGGCTACACTTCCTATGAAGATTAATTTTAATGCAGGTGCTGGTTTGCAGATAAGTGAAAGAATGGATGTGATTCCAAAAATTTTATTTATGCAACAAGGTAAGAATACAGAAATGATGGTTGGAACTGATGTTAGATTTTTATTAGATCCAGATGATCCTTTAGGTAATTCATTTTATATAGGTGCAATGGGAAGAATTGTAGGAGGAGATAAGAATTTGTTGAATTCAAGTAGTTTGAACTTTGAATCAATTATTGCAACGGCTCGTTATGAATACAATAATTTTGAGATAGGTGCTGCTTATGATTTTAATATTTCGCAATTAGTAGCTGCTTCTAATTATCAAGGTGGTTTTGAGGTATATTTAAATTATGTGTTTAAAGTGGAATCTAATAGACAAAGAAAATTATTCTGTCCTAAATTCTAAATCGATAATAATTATATTAAAGCCATCTATTGAAAAGTAGATGGCTTTTTTTATGCATAATAAAATATAGAGATTTAAATTTTAAATTTTATTTTTGTTGAATCATAAAATAAAGAATATGAATGTAAAAATGCGTTTGATTTTGATGAGTTTCTTACAGTTTTTTGTATGGGGGGCTTGGCTAACTACAATTGGAACTTATTGTACAGAAGGAAAGGGGTGGACATTTCCTCAATTTGGTGCAATTTTTTCTACACTAGCTCTTTCTTCTATCTTAATGCCTTCTATTGTAGGAATAATAGCTGATAAATGGTTACGCGGAGAAAGACTTTATGGAATTTTACATTTAGTATATGGTTTTTTCATGTTAATGATACCTAATATAAGTATGCTTAAAGGATATTTTAATATTATCCATAATGCACAAGAGTATGAGGTATTGTACTGGATTGTTTTTGGTGGTATGCTTGCTTATATGCCATCAATATCTCTTTCTAATTCGATCTCATATCGTATATTAAAAATGAATAATCTAGATGTTCAAAAAGATTTTCCACCTATTAGAGTATGGGGAACAATTGGATTTATTGCTGCGATGTGGCTAACAAATTTGAGTGGAAGTAAAGCAAGTGCTTTTCAATTTTATATAGCAGCTATAGGCGCATTTGCATTGGGAATATATGCCTTTACTTTGCCAGCTTGTGAGCCTCAAGGAAAAACTAATGAAAAAACGTCACTTTTTTCTCAGTTAGGTTTAGATGCTTTTAAGCTTTTTGCCAATTACCGGATGGCATTATTTTTTATTTTTTCTATTTTATTAGGTGCTGCTCTCCAACTCTCTAATATGTATGGAGATACATTTTTAAGTAGTTTTCCAAAAGGTACTTTAGTTGAGAAATATTCTACTATAATATATTCAATTTCACAGATTTCGGAAACAATTTTTATTTTAACTATTCCATTTTTTCTTAAGCGTTTTGGTATCAAAAATGTAATGCTATTTGCTCTATTTGCATGGGTTTTACGTTATGGTTTTTTTGCCTATAGTGATGGTTTGTTAGGATTACCGCTTATTGTGCTTAGTTGTATTGTTTATGGAATGGCTTTTGATTTTTTCCTAATTTCAGGCTCAATGTTTGTAGAGAATAATACAGATAGCCAAATTAGATCTAGCGCCCAAGGGCTTTTTATTATGATGACAAACGGAGTTGGCGCATATATTGGTACAGTAGCAAGTAGTGCAATAATTGGAGCCTATTATATTAATCTAGATGGTAGTACTAATTGGCATGGAGCATGGTTATTATTTGCAGGATATGCTCTTGTAGTAGCAATATTTTTTATGATTTTATTCAAAAATGATGATACTAAATCAGATACTATCTCCGTTTCTCATTAATCAATATGAAAATTAATAAGTATTTTTTTTCTTTTTTATTAATTCTATTTTTCAGTCAACCGTTGTGGGCTAATAGAATATTATTACCTATGGATGAAACTCAAAAGAATCATTTAAAAGCTTATGGTATTTCTTATTGGGTACTTTCCAAGAATGTAAATGTAGATTGGATGCTCAATTACCGTGGAGGTAGTTTTGCTTTTCTGTTTAATGAGACTTTTGAAAAAGAATGTATTATTAGAGGAGTGAGTTATAATGTAGTTTCGGAAAGTGAGTATGCGCAAATTTTATCAGAAATAAATCGAAATGATGTAAATCAAGACGTTATCAAACTTGAAGTTGTTCCAAAACTTGCGGTATATTCTCCTAAGTCAAAGTTGCCATGGGACGATGCGGTAACAATGGTGCTTACCTATGCCGAAATCCCCTATGAAGTAATTTATGATCCTGAAATTTTAACAGATAAATTACCCAAATATAATTGGCTTCATCTTCACCATGAAGATTTTACTGGGCAATATGGGAAGTTTTATTCGCAATATCACAATGCAGAATGGTATCAGAAGGATAAAGAAGAACAAGAGATAGTAGCTAAAAATTTTAATTTCACCAAAGTATCAAAAATGAAATTGGCTGTTGCTAAAAAGATGCGTGATTTTGTGATAGGCGGTGGTTTTTTATTTGCTATGTGTTCAGCTACCGATAGCTATGATATAGCGTTGAGTGCCGATAATACCGATATTTGTCACGATGTATTTGATTATGACCCAGTAGCGCCCGATTATGCGTCTAAGTTGAATTTTGAAAATGGATTTGCGTTTAAAGATTATCAATTGCATACCAATCCTATGATTTATGAATATTCTACGATCGACCGTTCCCCTACCAACGGAAAGATAATAGATGAGTCTGAGGATTATTTTTTATTATTTGATTTTTCGGCAAAATGGGATCACGTTCCTACAATGCTTACGCAGAATCATCAACGAATTATTAAAGGTTTTATGGGGCAAACCACGGCTTTTAACAAAGATAATATCAAAAAAGATGTACTTGTCTTAGGTGAAAATAAAGGAGCTAATGAGGCCAGGTATATTCACGGAACTAAAGGTTTGGGAATGTGGACTTTTTATGGGGGACATGATCCCGAAGATTATCAGCATTATGTACATGATCCTAAAACAGATTTGAATTTACATCCCAATTCCCCTGGATATAGACTTATCTTGAATAATGTTCTTTTCCCAGCGGCTAAAAAGAAAAAGCAAAAAACGTAATAATTTACGAATTTCCTTATTTTTTGTAACATTTCCATTTTATTATCAACTAATTTGTAAAAAGTAAATAGTTGACAAAAATTGATAAAGATTTTCTGAGTTTAATTGAAAGCAATAAAGGTATTCTTTATAAAATTTCAAAATCCTATGCGGACACGCTTGATTTACAAGAAGATTTGAGGCAAGAGATGATTTTGAATTTATGGAAAGGTTTTCAAAATTTTGAGGGTAAAAGTTTATTCTCAACTTGGATGTATAAAGTTTGTTTAAATACAGCATTATTATATATCCGAAAATCTTATAGACAATCGAGTACTTATTTACAATTGGAGATAGAATCTGTTCATTTAGATTCGCACCAATTTTTGGATCCTACAGAAGAAAGAATTGAGAAATTATATGTAGCTATCAGAACGTTGAAACCTATAGATAGGTCAATCATTTTGCTCTATTTAGAAGAAATGTCTTATAAAGAAATTTCAAAACAACTTGGAATTGAAAATGGTAATTTAAGAGTAAGAATATTGAGAATTAAAGAACAATTAAAAAAAATATTAAATTAAACGTTATGGAAAATTTTATGGAAGAATGGAAAAAACAAGAATTTGATAATAATTCGGAACTTGAATTAAAAATATTACAAGAAAAGAAAAAAAGAGATGATTCCCTTAATGTAATACATAAAATTACAAAGAATATTAAAAATGAGTATAAAATAATAATTGTATCCTATGTTTTTTTAGTAATACTATTTTTATTTAAGCTAGATAACGTATCTATTTTGATTGGTATTGTTATTACTTGGTTTTATATGAATTATGCTCATTTTTATTATAGTAAAATAAAACGATTGCAAAGAATTGATTATGATAGAAATTCAATATTAAGTATTTTGAATTTATATTCTATTGAAATAAAATCATTTATTACGGTTTATCGTTACTTTAATTATCTAGCCGTTTTTTTGATTTTTCCAATTTTCTTATTTATATCAAAAGGTTTATTATTTCACAAGTTAAAATCTATTCTAGTATCCCATACAATTGATTATAACTTTATCATCTGGATTTTTTCTTCTTTGATAATTTATGTAATAGTTACAGAAATTTATACATATTTTGTATACTCAAAATCTATTAAACATTTGGATGACTTAATAAATGAATTTTCAGAAGAATAGATCAGTTTAACGCTTTCTTATAAGTCTCCAAACACAAATCTCTTGCAGTTTTATGATCTACAATAGGTTTGGGATAATATGCTGTCCCATATTCGGGAATCCATTTTTTGATATACGATTCTTTTGGATCAAATTTCTTTTGTTGTTCCGAAGGATTGAAAATCCTAAAATAAGGCGCCGCATCTACACCGCTTCCTGCCGCCCATTGCCAGTTTCCTACATTGCTACTCAGTTCAAAATCAAGAAGCTTTTGAGCAAAATACGCCTCGCCCCAGCGCCAATCTATTAATAGATGTTTGCACAAAAAGCTGGCAACAATCATACGCACTCTGTTGTGCATATATCCTGTAGCATTGAGCTGACGCATTCCTGCATCTACCATAGGATAGCCCGTTTTTCCTTCACACCATTTCACAAATTTAGCTTCGTCATTTTTCCAAATAATTTGGTCATAAATAGGTTTGAATGATTTTTCTACTGTATGAGGAAAATGCCATAAAATTTGCATAAAAAATTCACGCCAAATAAGTTCGTTTAGAAAACCTCTATTTTCAAATTGGATGGCTTTTTGAACTAATAAACGAATGCTTACCGATCCAAAACGAAGATGAGGTGATAGATAACTTGTACTATCTAAAGAAGGAATATTTCTAGTTTCTTCATAATTTTGAATTAATTTATCTGAAAAAATAAATGGCTTTACTAGAATATTAGATTTCTCAAAACCGATGTCTTGTATCGATAAAAAAGGGTAATTATGGTTGGTGAAATGCTCATACGGAATGTTTGTATTGATCTCAAACGTTAATTTTTTGGCTTGTTCTATCCATCTTTTGGAATAAGGGGTAAATACTTGATATGGCGTGCCATTATCTTTGATGATTTCCGCTTTTTCAAAAATCACTTGGTCTTTAAAGCTCTTAAATTCAATATTTTTTTCTTGTAGAAAATAATAGATTTCTTTATCTCGTTCTCTCGCTTTGGGTTCATAATCTCTATTCGCAAATACAACCGATACATTATTTTCCGTA
>JBIPPG010000153.1:0-6325 GCA_044368545.1 Chitinophagales bacterium
CAAAATTAAAAATGTTCAAGTAGCACTAGGTTATCAGCAACCTTTGTCACAAAACCGAAATCAATTTTCGAGCGAAAATATCATCGGGACTTTTGAAAATTATCAAACTACTCGAAATTATAAAAGAGCGGGCGATGTGATGCTCCGTGTATCGTATCCTTTTGAGTTCAATAAATTTAAAATTACACCTTCGGTATTGCCTATTTATCATTTGTCAAACGATTTGTACACCGATGCCACCAATGTAGAAAGAGAAATTAGCGGTAGCCAAGGGCTTACGGTTAATGGAAATGTCTATTTTGATTATAAACTAAACAATAATAATGCGTTTCAATTTAATTTTGGGATGCCTTTTGTCACTCGTACAGCACGCCCCGATGGATTGACTAGAAGCTGGATAGCTACGCTAGAGTATGCATTTTCGTTCTAAAAAATTATTTTTCTAAAAGGTCAAGCGGTTTTATCATCAAATGACTTTCGTTGAATACACAAGCCCCATTTTTTAGCAATAAAACTTGAGGGCTTTCGTGTTTTGTAGAAATCATATCTGCTATGGCGTTGGATGCATTTCTATTTTCTATAACGAATAATAGAAAACAATCAAATTTTTCGGCAAGATCTTCGGATGATTCCTCTATTCTATTATATACAATGCTGCTGATAGGGCAGGCAGTACTGTGTTTAAAAACCAAAACGGGTTTTTCAAAGGATTTGTTAATAATTTCTTCAAGATTGGAAGAAGCGGTGATTGGTGTAAAATTATTCATAAAACTAAATTTCAACTATCTAACAAATATATTCACTACAAAATTCCAAGGCTCTTTTTTCCGACCAATAAGGATTCTTGAATTGATAAAAACCAACGTGTCCTCCACTTTCGGGGATTTCTAAAAATACGTGTTCCAAGTTTTTAGCTATTTCTATCGGAAAACATTCGGGGCCCAGAAAACTATCATTGGCGGCATTGACAATAAGTGTAGGAATAGCAATATGCTTCAGCAAAGGTAAGCTACTCGCTTTTTCCCAATATTCTTCGGCGTTTTTAAATCCATGAATAGGTGCCGTATATCGGTCATCAAAATGTTTGAAATGCTTGATGGTATGATAATTGTCATACGATAGTTGATTGGGAAAATTTGGCGCTTTGGCTATAACTTTTTGTTTCAGCTTGCGGATAAAACGTGCCATATAAATTTTGTTCTCGGCCTTTCCCATTCGGCGGCTACTGCTAGCGAGGTCTACAGGAACCGAAAAAACAGCGGCACATTTAATTTTATCTGAAACTTGGTTTGCTTTCTCTCCCAAATATTTCAAGGTAATATTTCCACCCATAGAAAATCCAACTAAGGTAATAGATTCATATTGCGAGTGTTCTTTCAAAACATGCGCTATTACCGTATCTAAATCATCCGAAACCCCACTGTGATAAAAACGCAATTGTCTGTTCACCTTGCTGCCACAGCTCCTAAAATTCCAAGCTAAAGCATCATATCCCGCTTCATAAAAGACTTTTGCCATGCCTAGTATATACGTTCTCTCCGAGTTCCCCTCTAAGCCATGAGATAAGATAATCAAGTTTTTGCTTTCTTGCTTGTACCAATCCAACTCCAAAAAATCGTCATCAGGAGTATCAATTTCTACCTTTTGGGGAGTGATAAATTTAATTTTTCTAAAAAGATTGGGCAAAATGGTTTGTATATGTCCATTATTAATGAATCGTAACCCTTTGTATTGAGAGGTAATGAGAGGCATTTCTGTGTAATTTTTTTATGCAAAGTTAAGTTATTATATAACAACCCATTCAAATAAAAAAGATGAAAGAGACAAGGTAAAGAACAAAATTTATAACTCTTAGGGTAACAAAATAAAGCACAAAACCATTAAAAAAGTCTCGTTTTGTAACATTATAGGGAATTATAAAGGTGTTAATTAACGTAAAATTTAAAAATATAAATTCTTGACACATAATTAATTAGAAAAAAGTCTAAAAAATGCCTAGGGTGTAGGTTTTTTCCGAATTCCCCTCTAAGCCAAGGGATAGAATAATCAAGTTTTTGCTTCCTTCTTTGTACCAATCCAACTCCAAAAAATTGTCATCTGGGGTGTCAATATCTACCTTTTGGGGGAGCTATGAATTTAATTTTTCTAAAAAGATAGGGCAAAATGGTTTGCAAGTGTCCATTTTTCAGGAATCGAAAACCCTTGTTTTGAGGGGAGACAAGAGGGTTTCAGTGCAATTTTATTATGCAAAGTTATAATAACCCATTCAAATAAAAAAGATAAAAAGACTAAGTAAAGAACAAAATTTATAACTCTTAGGGCAACAAAATAAAGCATAAAACCAATAAAAAGTCTTGTTTTGTAATATTATAGGGAGTTTGAAAAGTGTTAATTAACGTAAAATTTAAAAAATTAAAAATTATTAAAATATAAACAATTAGAAAAAATTCTAATTTGTAAAAAAAACATTACCTTTGCATAAAATTTAAACAAATTAAAATTTTAAAAAATGAAAAAAATTACATTAATCGCATTATTTGCAATCGCTGGCTTAGCTGCTTCAGCACAAACAAACAAAGGTTCTATTTTATTAGGAGGAAGTATTGATTTCATGTCTGAGTCTAACTCTGCAACAAATGTTTCCAACAGTACATTTGGTCTTAATGTAAAACCTAGCTATTTTGTAATCAATGATTTATCAGTTGGTTTGAACTTAGGTTACTACGGAGAAGACAAAGGTGGATTGAGCCATGGTAATAAATCAGTTATGCCAATTGGAATCAACGCTACAAAATATTTTCCAATTGTTGCAAACAGTGTTTATTTGACAGGAACTTTTGGATTTGACTATGTTATGAGAAAAAATATGTTAGATGCTTCTAACAACTCTTTCAAGGTAGCAGTAGCTCCAGCAGTAACTTGGTTTCCATCTAAAAACTGGGCTTTATCTTTCGGTTTGAGAGATATCATTGCTTACGAGAATTTTTCAGATGCTAAAACATCTACTTTCAACTTTACACCAAGTACTTCAGGTATTAGTATAGGAGTAGCTTACAACATCGCAAAATAATAATTTTAAAAAAATTATAATGAAAAGGCAGCCTTTGGGTTGCCTTTTCATTATATTATTAAATAAATTGTTTTAATAATAAGTCTTTCGTATAATTGTCGTATAAATACAAATTTACTTACGTTTTAATAAAAAACACAAGAAGCAAAACATTGAATATTGTAAAAAAAACAAACAAATTTATTATGAATAAATATATGAAAATCAACAATTTTATTAATTTTGTTTAGTTTAAAAAAAATATTTATTTAAAAAAAAGTTATGAAATAAAAAAAAAAATATATTTTTGCCTAAACTTTTAAACAAATTATATTTATGAAAAAAATCTTATTAACAGTGCTTGTAGGCTTTATTTTAGCTGCATCATTTAATCAATCAAGAGCTGCATTCCCAGTGAAACAAGCTCAAACAGTAGTAGTAACTAGTGCTACTAGCGAAAAAAATGCTCAAATCGTATCTGAGCAAAATTCTAACGAAGAAGCTGTAGCTGAGGCTGCTGCAAAACAAGGTGGTGGAAAAAGCCAATTGATTGCTTTGATTCTTTGTTTAGTTGTAGGTGGATTAGGTATTCACCGTTTTTACCTTGGTTATGTTTGGCAAGGAATTGTTCAATTATTGACTGGTGGTGGTTGTGGTATTTGGGCATTGATTGACCTTATCAGAATCATTACAGGAAGCTTACAACCAAAAGACGGAAGCTACGAAAAAACTCTTTAATAAATAGTTTTATTAAAAATATAATGGCTTAAGATTCATTTCTTAAGCCATTTTTTTTTAGATACAATTAAAATAAATTAATGAAAACTTTTATATTGCTAATTAGCATTTTTACAAATACAATTATTTTCTCACAAAATAGTGAAAAATATGTGGGAATAATTAACGTAGGATTAAAGGAATCCTATTCATATCAAATTACATATAAAATAGATGATAAAAACAATCTAACAGGATATTCTATTACCGATGCTAATAAACCTAATGAAACAAAATGTATGATTTCTGGGAAATTAGACCCTAAAAATAAAACAATATCGTTTGTAGAATATAAAATTCTAGAAACAAAATCAAAAATACCTCAAAATGAAATGTGTTTTTTGCATGTTACAGGGAAATTCAAAACAATGATGGGCGCGAATTTAATTTCAGGGAAATTTATTGGAAAATATTTAACTGGAAAAAATTGTAGCGAGGGCAAAGTTAACCTTGTTAGTCAAGCCAGTGTAATGAAAGTTGTAGATACTATATATAAAATGAAACTAGATACATCTAAAAAAGAAGTTGCCCAAATACAAAAAGAATTACCTCAAATCTTTCAGAAAAAAGATAATGATAAGACTACATTAAAACTCAATTCGGATACAATTATATTGAAAGTATGGGATGAAGATAAAATAGATAATGATAAAATAAAAATTTTGATAAATAATAAGCCTGTAAAAGAATCATTAACGTTGTCCAAAGATGAGTATGTAGTAAAAATAAAAAACTCGGAAAGTATAACAAGCATTGAGGTGATTGCATTAAACGAAGGCTATCTTCCACCAAATACATCTAGATTATTATTAATTGATGGACAAAAAAAGCATTTATTTATAAATACGCTTACAAGGTATCAATCGTTGCATTATTATTTCTCAAAATAATCTAAAACCCATACCCAATACTTATCGCTAGCCTTCTTGCCAATCCAGAGCAATAGATATAGTCATTTTCATCATTTTTGAAGTAGACTATGCCAAAACCTCCGTTTATATCTATCGTAAATTTTGAGTTTTTTCCTCCTAATACCCATTGATGGCCTACAGTATTTCCTACATTTAAAAATGTACCCATTTCTTCAATTTGGGATGAGGAGGCATAGAGTCTTCCGGAGCCTATCATTGGTGAAAAATACCATCCTTCAGGCATATTTTTCTTACCTATAGCATATTTCATTGCGGTTTCTATCCCAAATCCTTGTAATTGGTATGAAAAGGCATTATAAAAATTCTCTTTTGACATATAGCTAAGAGAAATCAACAACGATTTTTTATCCGTTAGGACTCTTTCATATTGAAATGTTAATGTGTTGCCTATTAAATTTGTAGGCACAATCTTTACCACATTTTTTTGACTAAAAATAATGGAATGTATAAAGAATGAGAGAAAATAGGTTAGAAATAGTTTCATTTTGAATACGTTTTGAAGTACAAAAATAGTTAAAACACACTTTCTTTCAATACTTTTTTTGCGTCCTTATATTTGGGAAAATACTTTGATACCAATGCCCAAAATCGAGGGGAATGATTCATTTCTATTCGATGACACAGCTCGTGGATAATTACATAATAGATTGCATTCAAGGGTTGTAGATAGAGTTTTGCCGAAAAAACCAACTCGCCATTGGAGCTACAACTTCCCCATTTGGAATGAATATTTTTTACAGTAATGCTTTTGATAGGTTTATTAATGGTAGATTTATTTATAGCAGGTATTATATTTTTGAGCCAAGATTCAAATAAAGGAGCGATAAGAATTAAGAGTTTGGTTTCTATTGTTTTATCGGTGTCATTTACCTTCGTTTTGATAAAAATTTTATTGGACTCTATGAAGCTTTTTTTCAAATTGGGGTCTAAAAAAAGAGTATAGATATTTTCGGCCAATCGAAGGTTTTTACCGTTTTGAAGCGCAGGCTCTATCTTATGAGGCTTTTTGCTTAGCTCGTCTATAGCCCATTTTTTCATACGTGCTATTTGAGTTTCTCGCTCACGAGGGGGCAAATATATTGGAACACGAATATTGAGCCCTTTTTTGGTAATACTGGCTCTTACGCTTCTTCGGGATTCAATGAATATAAAGCAGTCCACAATGACTCCGTTTACTTCTATTTTTTCAATAGTCTTCATATTATAATGTTCCAACTACTTTGAAAAATGCGTTGATAAACAATGCGCCATTGTTTTTGTGAGGTGGCACATAGTCTTTGAAGTCTTTGTTTTTGCCCAGTCTTTCTTTTTGTGTATCCCAGAAATTTACCCAATCTAAATTTTGATTGGAACGGAGTATTTCGTTGATTTGTTTGAAGGCAGGATCGTTTATATGCATCGTTCCCACTTGTTTGGTCGATAAAATTTGAGCATTGGGCGAACGTTCTAGTAGTTCGGGAATCTTATAATAGCCGCCACAACTTCCCATAAAAATAAATTTGGGCGAACCTATCATTTGATTGATCGTTTTTTGACTATGGTAGCTATGGCCTCTGTGAATAATTAT
>JBIPPG010000154.1:0-6317 GCA_044368545.1 Chitinophagales bacterium
TTGCATTTCTTTTTTGGTAATCTCGCCCGAAGCCACACCTTGTTTAATACGTTGCTGAGTGGTTTGTGCTTGTGTAAGTTGAATTCCAAGAATACATACTGCTAATAAAAGTGATTTTTTCATGATAATTATTTTTTTTAGTGAACGATTATATTTACATAGACTGCAATTTATAAATTTAGGTTTAAAATTACTAGCATTTTTTACCTCAAAGATTTTATATTTGCGTTTATAAATATAAATTATGTCTAAATATTCCGAAATTGTAGCGTCAAAAAAAGAAGTTTTCTTAAATGAGCTTGTTGATTTATTGAAATATCCCTCTATTTCTGCCGATCCTAATTATAAAAATCAAGTGTTGGATTGTGCCGATTTTGTAAAAAATCAAATGATACATGCAGGATTGGATGCGGTAGAAATTATTCCTACCAAAGGATTTCCTATTGTATATGGACAAAAAATAATAGATGCTTCATTGCCTACGGCTTTGATATATGGACACTATGATGTTCAGCCTGCCGATCCGATTGATTTGTGGCATTCACCACCGTTTGAACCCGTGATAAAAGATGGGAAAATTTTTGCGAGAGGTGCTGCCGATGACAAAGGTCAATTTTATATGCACTTAAAGGCTTTGGAAATATTAATAGCCGAAAATAAATTGACTTGTAATGTGAAAGTGATCATAGAAGGCGAAGAAGAAGTGGGAAGTACGCATTTGGAGCAGTTTGCATTGGATTATAAAGAGAAATTGAATTGTGATTTTATTGTAATTTCAGATACGTCTATGATTTCAAATGAAAATCCATCAATAACAACAGGACTTAGAGGTTTGTGCTATATGGAAGTAGAGGTGACGGGACCTAATAGAGACTTGCATTCGGGCGTATATGGAGGTGCGGTAGCCAATCCTATCAATACCCTTTGCAAAATGATTTCGCAACTTCAAGATGATAATGGCACGATTCAAATTCCTGGATTTTATGAAAAAGTAGAGGAAGTAAGCCAAAAAGAACGTCAAGCTATGGCGGAAGCACCATTTAGCATGGAAGATTATAAAAAATATTTGGATATAGATGATGTTTTTGGCGAAAAAGAATACAATGTCCTTGAACGTGTAAGTATTCGTCCTACTTTGGATGTCAATGGTATTTGGGGTGGATATATAGGCGAAGGTGCCAAAACGGTGTTGCCGTCAAAAGCATTTGCAAAAATTTCGATGCGTCTTGTACCTCATCAAGATTTCCATGAAATTGAAAAATTGTTTGAAGATTATTTCGTATCAATTGCTCCTAAAAATGTAAAAGTAAAAGTAACGCCGCATCATGGGGGAGAGCCAGCTGTAACTCCTACCGATAGTTTTGCCTACAAAGTAGCCGAAAAAGCAATTGTAGAGACCTACGGAAAAACACCTATTCCACTACGTTCGGGAGGTTCTATTCCTATTGTGTCTATGTTTAAGCGAGTATTGGGTGTAGATACCGTATTGCTTGGATTTGGACTAGATAGCGATGCCATTCATTCGCCCAATGAACATTATCATCTTTGGAATTATTACAAAGGAATTGAGACGCTATGCTGTATGTATAGCAATATGACGCTGTAATGTATGACAAAGCCTTTTTTGATATTTGATTTTGATAGTACGCTTATCCAAACTGAAACCTTGGATGAATTGACTGCCATTGTAAGTCCACACGATACTCAAATAGCCTCTAAAATAGCTCAAATTACCGATTTGGCAATGAATGGCGAGATAGATTTTTTTCAAGCCTTGTCGCAGCGTGTAGCTATATTGAAATTGAATCAAAGTCATTTGGAAATATTTAAGCATCTGGTTTTGGACAAAATTTCAAAATCTGTTCTGCAAAATAAAGATTCTTTTATACAAAATGCAGATAGAATTTATATCGTTTCGGGAGGCTTTAATGAATTGATATATCCTGTTTCAGATTTTTTGGGAATCGCTCGAAATCATATATTTGCCAATCAATTTCTGATGGATGAAAATCAAAATGTAGTAGGTGTAAATACCGATTCTTTTTTGGCACATTCGGGAGGCAAAGCACGATGTATCGATTCGCTAAATCTTGAGGGCGAAATATATATGATAGGCGATGGAATGACCGATGCCGAAGTCAAAGATACATTGCCTCACGTGCTATTTTATGCCTACACCGAACACGTCAAAAGAGAAAAAGTCCTAGCCAAAGCGGATAAAATTATCCAAGATTTGGATATCCTTTTTTTAGTGTAGTTCCACCTTTACGGTTCTGAAATTTCCTTTAAAATCAAAAGATTTTACCAAGATTAAAGGGGCTGAAATGCCTTCGATATTGATGGAGGGCTGTTCAACAGCTACTTCATCAATAGACTTTTCTTTTAGCAAATTACCCGCTAAATTGTATATTTCAATTTTTGAAATTTTATCGTTTGCGGTCAAATACAATTCTTGATTTTCAATTTTTTGCAGCGTTACATCAAACGGAATTTTAACCTCAGGCTTTAGGATTCTTTTTGATCTATAATAACATCTATGTTGAACAATTACGTTCTCATCACTTCGATAAGGATTCTCCAATTGAAAATTTAGTTTGATAGAATCATATTTTAGGTCAATTTTTTTAATTTTTTGAGGTTTTCCTACATATTTAGCCATAATAAAATAGATGCCATACAATTCGGTTGTAATTCTGAAATTTCCATTAATATCAGCTCTAGCACCATTTTTAGTCAATTTTTTGCCTTCTGCATCTTCACAAATGACTACTTGAGCAAATGAAACAGGTTCATTTTTGGAGTCCGTAACGGTTCCATAAATAATTGTTTTTTGAGCTGAAAGAGAAAAGGAAAGTAAAAAGAATGCGTGTAAAAGTGTCTTTTTCATAATCAAAAATTTAAAGGGTTAAGAAATATAAGTCCAATAATGTCAGGTAGAAATTATACCAATCTTACTGACAAAAACTATCTAAACTTTTTTGGAAGTTTAGAGTGGTTAATGCCGTAATAACAATCAAATAGAACATCAAGTGTAGCGCAGATTGGACTATATTGATTGTATATACGGTATTATTGCTTATAAATACAACTCTTCAAATACGTTGTTTATTTTGTGTGTTAAAAATAAATGTTGAAACGACAAAAAACGACAATTGGGGAACTTATTTTTGTAGAAAAATATTGTTTGTTAATCTTTCATTTACCCATTCTCTTTCCAAAATCTTTTTCGTATCTTTGTCATTCTATTTTTTGTATTTAATCCTTGAAATTTCGATATGAAATTAACTCAAATTCATTCTTCAAAGCATATAGTGTTTTATTCGGCCAATACCGATACCCAAATGAGTTTGCCTTATGTAAAAGAAGGGATTTCGGCGGGTTTTCCATCGCCTGCCGATGATTTTTTGGATACGAGTATCGATTTGAACAAAGAATTGATAAAAAATCCCAGCGCTACGTTTTATGGAAGAGTGCGGGGCAATTCTATGAAAGATTTGGGTATTCACGACGGCGATTTGCTCATTATAGACAAAAGTCTTGAACCTCAGAATGGCAAGATAGCTATATGTTTTATCGATGGCGAATTTACAGTCAAAACTATCAAAATAGAGCGAGATTGTATATGGCTGGTGCCTGCCAATGCCGCCTATAAGCCTATCAAAGTTACAAAAGACAATGATTTTTTGGTATGGGGAATTGTGATTAATGTTATTAAATATTTCTAAAAAATATGTTTGCATTAATAGATTGTAATAATTTTTATGCGTCATGCGAGCGGGTTTTTCGTCCCGATTTGATAGGAAAGCCTATAGCGGTACTGTCCAATAATGATGGCTGTGTCATAGCCCGGAGCAATGAAGTCAAAGCCTTGGGGCTGCCTATGGGTGCACCTGCCTTTCAGTATCAAGATTTTTTTGATACGCACCATGTACATGTTTTTTCGGCCAATTTTGCATTATACGGCGATTTGAGTATGCGTGTGATGACTATTTTGTCGTCTTATTGCCCCGAAATAGAGATTTATAGCATCGATGAGGCCTTTTTAAATTTTTCGGGATTTGAACATTTTGATTTACAAAAATATGGAGAAGAGATAGCCTGCCATGTAAAAAAATCTACGGGAATTCCTATTAGCATAGGTTTTGCAGAAACGAAGACGCTAGCCAAAGCCGCCAATAGAATAGCCAAAAAGTACCCTGATAAAACCCAAAATGTATATATGCTAGACAGCGAACCCAAACGAATAAAAGCCCTAAAATGGCTGCAAGTAGAGGATGTGTGGGGGATAGGAAGGCAACATAGCAAAAGACTCAAAGCGCAAGGCGTACAAACGGCCTATGATTTTTCATTATTGCCTCCCGAAAAAGTAAAAAAACAAATGGGAATTGTGGGCGTGAGAATGCAGCAAGAACTGCAAGGACTGCCTACGCTGAGTATGGAAAAACATAAGCCCAAAAAGAACATCGCTACTACGCGTTCTTTTGAGAAAATGTACACGACATTGTCCGAACTCAAAGAGCGTGTGGCTACTTTTTCGGTAACCTGTGCCGAGAAGCTCCGCAAGCAAAAATCTTGTTGTAGATCCTTGATGGTTTTTGTCCATACCAATGGCTTTCGAAAAGATTTGCCCCAATACAGTAGAAATATTGTGGTAAAACTTCCTTTTGCTACCAATTCGAGTATAGAAATAGCGCAATATGCCCAAAAAGGATTGGAACAAATTTTTTGTGAGGGCTATTCCTACAAAAAAGCAGGCGTAGTGATTATGGATTTTTATCCCAAAAATAGTATTCAGCAGACCTTGTTTGATGTGCCCAATCCCAAACATAATGCTATTATGAAAGCTATGGATATGCTCAATCATAAGATAGGTGCTACAAAAATCAAACTGGCAACGCAAGATAGGGATCGTGTGTGGAAAATGAGACAAGAAAAATTATCGCCCCGCTATACTACAAAAATTCAAGATATTATCACTATAAATGCTACCTAAATGTGTTTTCATTCTCAACAAAGCCAAGATGCTCAAACGCTTCAAAAACGTTTTGGGGCAAAATTTTTAAAACCTCAATTATATACGCCGGGCATCTATAATGGATTTTCATTTCCTGCTACGCCTATTATTACGAACTCCAATCCAGAAAGTATACAGCTTTTTTATTGGGGATTGATCCCTAACTGGTCAAAAGATATTGATTTTAGGAAAAATACACTCAATGCAAAAATAGAGACAATTAATGAAAAACCGAGTTTTAGACAAATCGTAGATCAGCGTTGCTTGATACTGGTAGATGCTTTTTTTGAATGGCAATGGCTGGATAGTCAAGGAAAGAAAAAACAAAAATACTGTATTGGTTTGCCCGATGATTCGGCATTTGCGCTAGCGGGATTGTGGAACGCTTGGGTAAATCCACAAACGGGAGAAATAATGGATACCTATACGATTTTGACTACCGAAGCCAATGAACAAATGTCCCTAATCCACAATTCCAAGAAGAGAATGCCTTTTGTTTTATTGCCCGAAGAAGAGAGCCTATGGCTAGAGAATAAAATCCTTCCAAGGGAACGCAATATATGCTTGAAAACTACGCCCATCTAAGAAAAGAATAAAGAAATATACTTTTTTAACGGATTTATAGTTTTTTGAGGCATTTTTTCACGTGAGTTCGTTTAAAAATTAAGATATTTGCGTACTTTTATTAAAAATAATAGAAACACTATATGAGTTCATATCAATCGTTTATATCCAATGCACATCCTGCGGCTATCGAGGGCATGTATAATGATTTTAAAAACAATCCCAATGCAGTAGACCCCGAATTGCGAAAATTCTTTGAAGGGTTCGATTTTGCGGTAGATCAGCCCCAAGCGGCTAGTGCCAAGGGTGCTATGAATTCGGATGAGTTGAAGGTGTATCATTTGATTCAATATTACAGAGATTATGCCCATTTGATTTCGGATACCAATCCTATCAAAAAGAGAAAAGACCGAGGCGTAAATGTTTCTTTTTCACGTTTTGGGTTGAAAGACAGCGATTTGAATAAGAAATTTGCCATTTCATCTGAAATTGGATTGAATAACGCTACGTTGCAAGAAATTGTGAATAAATTGAATACTTGCTATGCTTCCAAAATTGGTTTTGAGTACAATCAAGTACGAAATGACGAGGAACGCGCATGGTTGAAATCAAAGATAGAGCATGACTTCAATCAACAAGCATTTGATATAGAAAAACAAAAAGGACTTTTGCGTTCGTTGAATCATGGGGTGGTTTTTGAAGAGTTTTTGGGCAAGAAATTTATTGGTGAAAAACGTTT